>JAYUPP010000278.1:0-3379 GCA_043760045.1 Betaproteobacteria bacterium | reverse complement strand
ACGGTGACCGGCCACGTTGATCACGTCGTCGGTGCGGCCCAAGATGAAGAAGTAGCCATCTGCATCGCGCAAGCCCCAGTCGAAGGTGCTGTAGGTTTGCTGGCCGGGCTCGCCGCTCCAGTAGGTTTTGACGAATCGGGCGTCGTCGCGCCAGATGGTTTGCATGCAACCCGGTGGCAGCGGACCGTTGATAACGAGCACGCCTTTTTGGTTCGGTTGGGTCAGTTCCAGACCCGTCAGTTCGTCCATCACTTTGACGTCGTAGCCGTACATCGCGAAACCGGGGCTGCCCAGCTTGGCCGACGAACGCTCGACGCCATGGGCGATCGTCAAGATCGGCCAGCCGGTTTCGGTTTGCCAGTAGTTGTCGATCACCGGTTTGCCAAGTGCTTCTGAGATCCACTGCGCGGTGGGCGCGTCTAATGGTTCACCAGCCAGGAACAGTGCGCGCAATGACGACAGATCGTATTGCGACAAGTATTTCGGATCGGCCTTCTTCAGCACCCGAATTGCCGTGGGCGAGCTGAACATTACCGATACGCGGTGCTTCTCGACCAGGCTCCACCACACACCGGCATCGGGCCGGGTCGGCAAGCCTTCATAAAGGATGGTGGCCATGCCGTGGATCAACGGGCCGTAGACGATGTAGCTGTGGCCAACCACCCAGCCGATGTCGCTGCCGCAAAAAAACGTTTCTCCCGGGGCGCCGCAATAGATGTGCTGCATGCTCGCGGCCAGTGCGACCGCATAGCCGCCGGTATCGCGCTGCACGCCTTTGGGTTTGCCGGTGGTGCCGCTGGTGTAAAGCGTGTAACTCGGGTGTGTCGACTCAACCCAAGTGCACGGCACCACCGTGTGCAGGTTCTGATCGCGCAGCGTGGCGTAATCGACATCGCGACCCGCCACCAGGTTCATCGGGCTCAGACCACGATCGACCAGCAGCACCTGAGCGGGTTGGTGCGCGGCCAGTCGAATGGCTTCATCGAGCAGCGGCTTGTACGGCAGCACCTTGCCCGCGCGGCTACCGGCATCGGCGCTGACGATGACGCTGGGCTGCGCATCATCGATACGGCTGGCCAGACTGACGCTGGCAAAGCCGCCAAACACCACCGAATGCACCGCGCCAATGCGTGCGCACGCCAGCATGGCAAATACCGCCTGCGGAACCATCGGCATGTAGATGAGCACCCGGTCGCCCGGCGTCACGCCGAGCGACAACAACACTGCCGCCATGCGCTGCACCTCGGCGTGCAGCTCAGAAAAACTGTAGGAGTGATGCTGATTGGTTTCGGTCGATTCGAAAATCAGCGCCGGCTGGTTCGCCCGCAGCGCCAGGTGCCGGTCTACCGCGTTGTGGCACAAGTTGGTTTGCCCACCAACGAACCAGCGCGCAAACGGCGGATTGCTGTGGTCACACACCTGGTCGAACGGCCGATGCCAATCGATCAGCGCAGCTTGTTCGGCCCAAAAGCCATCACGATCGGCCAGCGAGCGATGGTGAAAGTCTGCGTAACGGATGGTCGGTGCGGTCATGCGGTGTCTCCGAATCGCTTATCTGCGTGCCGCGGGCGTCGGCCAAGCAAGCAACCATTCAACAAAAAATCACGCCACCGCCACCACCAGCCGGCCGCGCACCTTGCCGTCCAACAAATCCTGCGCACGCGCCACGCAATCGGCCAGCGTGATGTCGGTGGTCATGGTCTCGAGCAGCTCCGGATCGATGTCGCGCGCCAGCCGCGCCCATGCAGCTTCGCGCAGCGCCAGCGGCACCACCACGCTGTCGATACCGATCAATGTGATGCCGCGCAGGATGAAAGGCATCACGCTGGTGGTGAGATCGGGGCCCTGCGCCAATCCGCACGCGGCCGCGACGCCGCCGTACCGCGTTTGTGCCAGCGCGTTGGCCAGCGTGTGGCTGCCTACTGCATCGATCACCGCCGCCCAGCGTTCTTTTTGGAATGGTTTGCCCGGCACTGACAACTCAGCGCGGTCGATCACAGACGCCGCACCCAATCGACGCAGGTAATCGGCCTCGTGTGCCTTGCCGGTGGCCGCCACCACCTTGTGGCCCAGCTTGGCCAGCAGCATCGTGGCCACACTACCGACACCGCCCGTAGCTCCCGTGACCAGCACCTCGCCATCGCCCGGTCGCACACCATGCCTCTCGAGCGCCAGTACGCACAACATGGCGGTGTAGCCCGCAGTGCCTATCGCCATCGCTTGCCGCGCGGTAAGCGCCGCGGGCCGCTTGACCAGCCAGTCGCCTTGCAGCCGCGCGCGTTCGGCCAAACAGCCCCAGCGTGTTTCCCCCAGCCCCCAGCCGTTGTGTATGAACGAGTCACCAGCCTGCCATGCCGGGTGGCTGCTTTCAAGCACCGTGCCCGCTCCATCGATGCCAGCAACCATCGGCCAGTTGCGCACCACCGGGCCGCGTTGCGTGATGGCCAAGCCGTCTTTGTAGTTCAGGCTCGAGTGCGAAATGCGGGCCAGCACATCGCCTGCGGGCAACTGAGACTCATCAACCAGCTTCACCGAAGCGGTGAAGCCGGCCTCGAATTTTTCTAACAACAGTGCGTTGAACATAGTGTGGTGGTCGGAAGACATAGTGATGTGCAGACGAGCGAATCAGACGAATCAAAACGAATCAGACGCAAGCATCGCGGAGCTCGCTGTCGGCTGCCTGACTCCGGTCGAGTGCTTCCGGTCGGCTGCACTGAACGGGGCGCTTTTGCTGAGACGCAAGAATTTGATCCTCCCGCGTCGCGTCACCTATGCTGCGCCGCATGCTGCACTTGCGCTTCACTCGCCACGCGATTTTGCGCCGCACTGCGCGGCGCGAATGGCTGGTGGCTGTGACCATCGCGATCGCAGCGGCAGCTCTTTTGCCACGGGCCACCGCCGCACCGCTAACCCAAGTGCAAGCGCAGGTGCAGGTGCAGGTACAAGCGCAAGCGCAAGCGCAAGGCGATGCCGTCACACGGCTGTTGATTGCGCGCGGGCTGATTGCACCCGAGGTACTGATCGTCGACCCAGCGTCGGACGCGCCCGCGCTCACCGCCGCACGCCGCGCCACGCTGCGCGAACGCGTGCGAGATGGCGCGTCCGACATGGTGATCACCGCCATGAACTTTCTCGGCGTGTCGTACCGTTATGGCGGCAATACCGCCGACACCGGCTTCGATTGCAGTGGCTTTACGCGCTTCGTTTTTGAGATGAGCCTCGGCATGGTTCTGCCGCGGCGGGTCGACGACCAGGCCAGCGCCGCCGGGTTGATCGAAGTCCCGCGTGAAGCTTTGCATCCTGGCGACCTGGTTTTTTTCAACACATTGCAGCGCACTTTTTCGCACGTAGGCATCTACGTCGGCGATGGCAAGTTCAT
>JAYUPP010000277.1:0-3382 GCA_043760045.1 Betaproteobacteria bacterium | reverse complement strand
ACGCGTGCAAGCACGCCCAAGCCTGCAAGGCCCTGGGTGAACTTTGCGCTCGACGGCACCGGCACGCACCTGGTGGTGGCCGGCAACCACACGCCTGCCGGTGTGGCCGCCCGCCTGCCCACGTTTCAGACTGGCGAGCTGCGCGTCGTGCGGCCGTATGTGCTGTTCTGGCTCGCCGCGCTGGGCCTGGTGGTTCTGGGCGGCGTGGTCGTGCTGGTGCTGGCGGCGCGCAGGCGCACGCAATTGATCGACCGCCTGGTGGCGGGTGTTGAGAGCCCCCATGCAAGCCCCGTCGCAGAAACTGTCGCCTGAAGCTGCGGCGACCGCAGCGCTGCCCGAACCCGGCTTGCTGCAAAGGGCACGGGACGCGGCGGCCAGCGGGCGCGCGGCCTACCCCGGCTTGACGGCGCGCGTGCTCGGCAGCCTGCTGCTGCCTGTGCTCGCCCTCTGCATCAGTTGGGCCCTGTTCTGGGCCGTCGGCCGACCGCCGCAACTGGGTCTGGGTGGCGACACGCTGCTGGTGCTGCCGCTGCTGCTGGGCCAGGCTGCTGCGCTGTGGCATTGGTTCGTCAGTGGCGCGGTGTTCGTGCGCGGCGTGCGCCTGTTCACGCTGCTGACCGGCCTGGCGCTGGGTGTCTGGCTGCTGTTGATCCTGGAGCCGCTGCAACGCTTCACGCTGCAAGCGGCGTTGTCGCTCTCACGCGGCACGCCCTGGGAAGGGCTGGCCAGCGGGCTGAGCTGGGCCGTGCTGGCCTGCGCCGTGCCGCTGCTGGCTGTGGCCTGCCTGCTGCTGTGGCGGCAGCTGGCGCAGGCGGTGCTGGCGGGCCGCGTGGCGGTCAGTGCCGCGCATGACCTGGTGCTGGTGCTGTGCATCACCGCACTGGCGGTGGTGGTGTGGGCACTGTCCGCGCCGCTGGGTCTGCCGGGCACGACGGCGCTGGCGCTCGGCGACAGACCCTGGACGGTGGTGGCGCAGCGCCTGTCGTTGTTTGTCGACGGCCCGGCCCTGATGCTGCTCATCTTCAGCGCCATGTATTCGCTGCTCAGACTGGCTCTGGGCTGGCTGCAGGCCGACAGCCGGCGCGGCGGGCCGGCGGCCATGGCGCCGCTGTCGCCGCTGGTGGTGCTGGACCTGCGGCGCGCCCAAGACTGTTCGCTGCGCGCCACCCAGGACCTTCATGCGCTGGCTTGCACCTGGGGCCAGGCGCGCGGGCCTGTGCTGCTGGTGCGCCTGGCTGCGCTGGCGCTGCAAGGCGGCGGCCAGCACCTGCGCTGGGCGCAGGCAGCGCGCCGCCTGCCAGAACTGTTTGTGAGCGGCGCCGACCCCGCGCGCCGCTGGTGCGCCACCTGGCTGGCGTCGGACAGTGGGCCCTTCTTGCGTGAATGCCTGCTCGGGCCTGAAGGCGACATGCGCCACCTGGTGCTGGCGTTGCGCACGGCCGCACCCGGCGCCCTCTTCTTGCTGGTGCCCGGGGTCGGCCTGTCCAACACCGAACTTGAGCGCCTGCGCCTGGCCCTGCCCAAGGCACGCTGCCTGTTGCTGGCGCCGAGTGAGCCGCTGGCGCCTGGCGAATCGGGCAGCACGCCGCTGGCGCGCCTGGTCCGCATCGACGCAGGTCTGCGCCAGCCCTGGCAGCGTCAGGCCCTGGTGCAGGCGCTCACGCGGCGCTTGCAGTCACCGCAGCAGCAGCGGCGTCTGGCAGTCACCGGCCGCCCGCGCAGTGACCGCCTGGCCGACGCCGTGGTCGCCGCCGTCGATCAGCGTGTGCTGGCCGGCCACGACACGCCGGTGGATGCGCAACGGCCAGCCCGTGATGCGCAGGGCGGTTTTGACAGGCTGCTGCTGCTGCTGGACCCGGCCTGGCTGGCCGGCGACACCGAAGCACTGGTGGAGGTGGCGGCCCTGCAGACGCTCGTGCACGACGTGCTGGCGGCCAACGCTGGCGCACTGTCAGGCGTGGCGCTGATGAGCACCGGCGACATCGACACGGCGCCCACGCAGCAGGCGGTGGCGCGCGCCTGGGCCCGTTGTGGCGGCGTTGGCGCTGCGGCCTACCTGGGCCACCTGCCGGAAGACCCGTTGACGTGGGCCGACAGCGGCGCGCTGGACAGGTTGTTCAAGGGCGGCGAAGTGGCCTTGCCGCTGGCCGTAGAGCCAGCACCGGCGCCCACCGACTCCGCGCCCACGCCGCCACCCGCTGCGGCGGCGCCCCAGTCGGCAACCCGTGCACTGTCCGAGTTTGGCCACGCCGCCTGCCTGAGTTACGCCCATGCCGACGATGAGGCCTGGTCGGGCTGGATCAGGAGCTTTGGCAAAGAACTGCAGATGGGCCTGGCGACGCGCCTGCGTGACGTGAAACTGCCACCGCTGCTGCTGAGCGATGACGCCGCGCCGGTGCAGAGCAACTATTCAACGGCCCTGGCAGAGCGCCTGGCCTCGGCCTTTGCGCTCATCATCGTGGTCCACGACCATTACGTGCAAAGTGAGTGGTGTCAACGTGAGCTGCAGATGTTCGTGGACCAGCGCGCGGGCACCGACTGGCAGCAGCACATCTACGTCATCGCCCTGTCGCAGCCTGCGGTGGAAACGCTCATGCGCAGCCCCCAGTGGCAGCGTGCCGTGCAGGGGCAGGCCTTGACCTGGCTGCCGTTTTTTGACCCGCAGGCGCCCGACAGACCGCTGCCCATTTACACCGACCGTGGCCTGGTGGCGCAGCAGTTCCACCGGCCCTTCGAACAACTGCGCGACGCCTTTGCAGAGCAGCTGCGGCGAGCCGCCTTGCTGCCGCCGCCAATGCGGTCAACGCCGTTTGCGTCGACAACGTCGGCAACGCCGACAACTTCAACAACGCCAACAACGTCACCGGTCGCAGACGCAGGCGGCGCGCCGCGCATCTACATCGAGTCCAGCCGCGAGCAGCCGTATCTGTGGGAAGCGCTGGGCCAGCATTTGCAGCGGCTCTGGGACGAGCTGCACATTGGCTGGGCCCCGGCGACCGAAGACGCCCTGCGCCTGCGCCTGCGCGTGCAGCCACTGGACGACCTTGATCTGCGGTCTTCGCTCGTCGACGCCGACGCGGTCGTGCTGCTGGTCGGCGTCAAACCGCTGGAGCTGCTGCTCGACCAGATCAGGGCCGTCGAATCGCACCCGCCCTCGGGCCGTGTATCGGGCCTGCTGGTGGCCGTCGCGCAGCCCGCACTGACTGACACTGCACTGCCCTGGCCAGTGCTGGCGGTGGCCAGCCGCGAGTCGTTCAGCGCCGGTTTCCCGCAAGCCGAGCAGGCCGCGCTGATGGCATTCCTGCACCGGGTTTGGGAGCACCATCGGCCGCAGCCGCAGGCCTGAAAGCGCGGCGCAGATGCGTGCGCGTTCTTAGCCTCA
>JAYUPP010000276.1:0-3386 GCA_043760045.1 Betaproteobacteria bacterium | reverse complement strand
CGCAGGCGGGCAGCATGCTGCCCGAATTCCCTGCTCCACCCTTGCCAGCGCACCGCATCGCAGCCCACTCGGGCGCGTCCAACTGCGGAATCCAGGTTGAAGCCGGCAAGGGCTGGCCTGTCGATGGCACATTGGGGCCCCTTTCGGGCATGTCAGGTGGCTTGCACCAGCCCCTTTGGGCAGGTCGCGCCGTGCGTTTTCGCGTCGCTGCGATGGTCCCATGGCGCTGCGCCCTCAAGCTTTTTTTGAGACCCCTTCGAGCCCACGCCTGCCCCCCTCATGCCGCGACTGTCCCAGCTGCGCTTCAGCGGCCTCGCGCCGCGCCCCAGTACGCGCTGTGGATTGCCGCCCTGGTGGCCGCGCTGCTGGTGTTCAGTGGTGCGCTGAACCTGCAATTCGCCTGGCGCGAGAACCTGGCCACATCGACGCGCTGCAAGCCGAGAAGGCGCGCGGCGCGGCTACACGCATCGAGCTCTACAGTGCCGATACCGAGCGGTAGATCGGCTGGACGCTGCTGCCGGCCGCCTCTGCTGCCGCTGCCGATGCACCCGCGTTGCGCCGCCTGGAGCTGCTGAAACTGCTGCGTCAGGCGCCCGCCATCACCGATGTGGCCTGGATCGACGCCGACGGCCTGGAGCAGGTGCAGGTGTCGCGGCTGACGCTGAACCGGCTGCGCCACGCACTGCCACGCCACGACGACCCGGCTTTCACCGGCACCACCGGCGGCCGCACCTGGCGCGGCGCAGTGTCGTTCCGAACGGGGTCAGAGCCCTACCTGCGTGTGGCGCGGCGGGCCAGCGCCGGCGGTGGGGTGACGGCGCTGGCCAAAGCACCGGGTGTGGAAAGTGGACATAACGCCGATGCGGTAGATACAGCCGGCAAGCCCGTGCTGGCCGCAGCAGCGCGCATCGACAGGCTGGGCTGGACCGTGATTGTCGAGTCACCGCGCAGCGAGGCACTGGCGCCGGTGCTGCGAAGTGCATGGCGGCTGGCCGCCGGGGTGGTGGCCGGTTTGATGCTGTCGGTGCTGGCCAGCGTGCTGCTGGCACGAATACTGGCGCGGCCCATCCGTGCGCTGCAGGACGGCGCCGACCGCATCGGTGCCGGCGACCTGGAACACCGCATCGCGGTGACGACCCACGCCGAGGTGCAGGCGCTGGCCGCACGGTTCAACCAGATGGCCAGCAACCTGCAGGCCAGCGTGGGCGAGCTCGAACAGCGTGTGGCAGCACGCACCCACGAGCTGGCAGCGGCCTATGAAGCGAAGAGCCATTTCATCGCCGCCGCCAGCCATGGCCTGCGGCAGCCCGTGCACGCACTGGGCCAGTTCGTCGGCCAGCGGTGCGCGAAGCCGGGCTGTCGCTGCTGGTCAAACCGCTGCCGCCGGCACGCCTGCGCGCACAGCTTGAATCGATGCTGACGCCACCACAGCCCTAACGCCGATACTTTGCCGCACTGCCGCACTGCCGCACTGCATCGCACGGCAACGCCGTTCACGATGCAGGCGAAGATTGGGTCAGCGCAGGCGCCAGCCCCAAGCGCGCTGCCGCCAAGGCCGCCTGCGTGCGGCTCGACATGCCCAGAGCGCGCAGCATCTCGGTGACTTGGGCCTTCACCGTGCGCTCGGCCAGGTTCAGCTCGTCACAGATGATCTTGTTGGGCATGCCATGTGCAATCAACTGCAGCACCTGCAACTGGCGTGGCGACAGACCCAGGCTTTCCAAAGATGCCGCCTGGGCCACCGGCGCTGGCCCACCTTCACCGTGTGCCAACACTTCGGCCGGCAGGTATTTGCCCCCGGCCAACACCAGGCGCAGCGCCGAGACCAGGACTTCGTTGCTCGATGCCTTGGGGCGGAGCGGCATCACCACCTGCGGACTGCGCGTGCGCATCTGTGCTGCGGTTGGGCGCCGGGCATCTCAGTCGATGACTTCAGGCCACCGCGTGTGAAACCACTGGCCGGCGGGTTTGTCCACGCGCTCGTAGGTGTGGGCGCCGAAGAAGTCGCGCTGCGCCTGCAGCAAATTGGCTGGCAGCCGCGCGCTGCGCAGGCTGTCGTAATAGGCCAGCGACGCACTGAAGGCCGGCACGGCAATGCCGTGGCCCACAGCAAGCCCCACCACCTGGCGCCAGTGCTGCTGCGTGCGCGCCAGCACTTCGCTGAAGAAGGGTGCCAAAGCCAGGTTTTCGATTTGGGCCCCACCCGCGTCGGCACGGTAGGCCTCGGTGATGCGCTCCAGAAAACGCGCGCGAATGATGCAGCCGCCGCGCCAGATGGAGGCGATGCCGCCCAGGTCCAGCGCCCAGCTTTTTTTCTCGCTCATCGTGCGCATCAGGTCCAGGCCCTGCGTGTAGCTGATCACCTTCGACGCATACAGCGCGTCATGCACCATCGCCACCAGTTGTGTGTGGTCCATTTCCATGCGCCCGGGTGGCCCGGCCAGTTGCCGCGCGGCCACCTGGCGCAGCGCATGCATCGAAGACAACACACGTGCTTCAACTGCAGCGTTGATGGTGCTGATGACAACCGCGTTTTCGGCCGCGTTCATCAGCGTCCAGCGGCCGGTGCCTTTCTGCCCGGCCTTGTCCAGAATCATGTCCACCAGCGGCTGGCCGGTTTCAACGTCCACCTGTTCCAGCGCGCGTGCGGTGATCTCGATCAGGTAACTTTGCAGTTCACCCTGGTTCCAGGTGTCAAACACTTTTGCGATGTCGGCCGTGGCCATGCCTGCGGCGCGCAGCAGCGCATAGGCTTCGCAGATGAGCTGCATGTCGCCATATTCGATGCCGTTGTGCACCATCTTCACAAAGTGCCCGGCACCGCCGGGGCCAATGTGCATCACGCAAGGCTGGCCATTCACTTGCGCTGCGATGGCCTCAAAGATGGGGCGAATTTCAGCCCAGGTGCTGGCCGGCCCGCCGGGCATGATGCTGGGGCCTTTGCGTGCGCCTTCTTCGCCGCCCGAGATGCCAGCGCCCACAAAGCGCAAGCCTTTGGCGGCCAGCTCGGCGTCGCGGCGTTCGCTGTCGGTATACAGACTGTTCCCGCCGTCAATGATGATGTCGCCCGCGTCCAGCAGCGGCAGCAGTTGGGCTATCACCGCGTCCACTGCAGCACCGGCCTGCACCATCAGCTGCACCTTGCGCGGCTTTTTCAGGCTTTGCACAAACTGCGCCAGCGTGTCGCAGGCCAGCAGCCGCTTGCCCGGGTGCCTGGCGACAAATTCGTGTGTGACGCTGATGGTGCGGTTGAACACGCTCACCTGAAAGCCACGGCTTTCCACGTTGAGCACCAGGTTCTGGCCCATCACGGCCAGGCCGATGAGGCCAAATTCGCTGTGTGTGTTCATGTTGCTGGTGTGCGGTGTGGGGTTGTTGTGTTGGGG
>JAYUPP010000275.1:0-3396 GCA_043760045.1 Betaproteobacteria bacterium | reverse complement strand
TCTCGGCGTCGAAGATGGCGGGGGCTGTGTAGACACTTTTGTGCACACGGTCGGGTTCGACCAGGGCTTGCAGGTTCATCACGTTCATTGCGGGTTCCAATTGAGGTTGGCCGCGCACGACAGCGGCAGGCGCGCCCACAGCGCGTTCGTCAAAAGTTTTCTCCAGGCGGCTCCAGCTTGGCAGCCTGGCAGGCCAGCGTTTGCGCAAGCGGGCGGGTCGCCCTTGCCGGTGGTGAACCGTTGTGGTTGACGGAAAAATTACTGCGGCACCAGGCTGATGCTGACAGGGTAGCGGCTGGCAGCTTGTGGGCCCTGCGTCGAGTGCACCTGGATATGGCCGGATACGGCCACGATCCAGACCTCAAGCGCGCCGGCTTCAAGATAGGCAGCTGTTTTCATGGTCATCTCTTCGTTGGTGTTCGAAGAGGATCGCACTTCGATGCAAAGCTCGGGCGCTTCAGGCCAAGGCGAAGCATCGCCGTGGCGTGCCACAAAAGCCGCCGACGCCCACACCACGTCGGGTACCCGGATGCCTTCTGCGGTTGCAATGGCGCACTCGGTGACCACCGTGCCCTGCGGCAATTGCTGCATCAGCTCACCAGCCACTCTGGCCTGGAAACGACCATGTCGTGTGCTGGCAGGGCTCATCTCCATCACCCCGTAGGCATTGAGTTCAATTTTGAACGGCAAGTTCTGCAAGCTGGGGTCGTTGCACAACTCGGCCCAGCGCAGAACCAAGGTTTCGTAAGCGGTGTGAAGTCCCACGGCAGGCACCTCGCAATGGACATGTTGAAAGTATAGAGAAACACCACCGCCAGCCTGCTGGGTGGGCGGCGCCACTTTGGCTGCTGCCGATTCGAAATTGCCGTTCAACGCGCCAGGCCGCAGGCGCTACATCGCAAGACCACCCACACTGGCCCCGCCGCACACATACAGCACCTGCCCGGTGATGAAGCTGCTGCCCGGGTGGACAAAAAAATTGACCGCGTGCGCCACGTCTTCGGGCGTGCCCAGGCGCTTGACGGGAATTGCATCGGCCAGCTTGTGTTCCCGCTCGCTGCTCGCCGGCACCACGGCGTGAAACATTTCGGTGCCGCGTATCGGGCCTGGGGCCACCACATTTACCGTTATGCCGTCTGCGGCCAGTTCCAGCGCCCAGGTGCGCGCCAGGCCGATCATGCCGGCCTTGGTGGCGGCGTAGGCGCTGCGGGTGGCCAGGCCCATCGCGCCCCGGCTTGACATCAGCACGATGCGGCCGTAATGCTGCACTCGCATGGCCGGCAGCAGCGCCTGCGCCAAGGTAATGGCGCTGCCCAGGTGCAGCGCAGTCAGCATTTCCAGGTCATCAATGTTCACATCGTCCAGCAGCGCAGGGCGTATGACACCGGCGTTGTGCACGAAGGTGGTAATGGCAAAACGTTGCGCCACTTCGGCTGCTGCTTGTGCGGTGGCGGCGCGGTCGGCCAGGTCTACACACACGCTGTGCAGGCGCGGGTGCGGGATGTCTGTTGGGCGGCGCGCCAGGGCCACGACGTCGTAACCGTCGTGCAGCAGTTGTTCACACAGCACCTTGCCGATGCCGGTGCTGGAACCCGTGACCAGGGCGGTGCGCGGCGTGGTCAGGGCGGATGGGTCTTCAGGCATGGCGATCAAGTTTCATCTGCTGCGGTGTGGCGGCTGCACAGTGCTGGCCGGTGGACCGATATTAAGCTTGCAAAACTGGATCAAAAGTCCACAATTGCAACGATAATGGACCGCAGTTGGATCACCGAAGCCGAGACCGAACTGGCTCACGCACCCGCGCTGGTGCTGCTGGGCCCGCGCCAGGTGGGCAAAACCACGCTGGCGCTGGCACTGGGTGAACGCCGGCCGTCGGTGTACCTGGACCTGCAGTCGCCGGCCGACCTGGCCAAGCTGTCTTCGCCCGAGTTGTATTTGGGAACACACGCCGACGAGCTGGTGATCCTGGACGAGATCCACCATCTGCCGGGCCTGTTTCCGGTGCTGCGCGGCCTGATTGACCGCCAGCGCCGGCGCGGCCGCAAAGCCGGGCAGTTTCTGCTGCTGGGCTCGGCTTCTATCGATCTGCTGCGCCAGTCGGGCGAAACGCTGGCCGGGCGGGTGGCCTATCTGGAACTGCCGCCCATCACGGCGCCCGAGTGGCTGGCTTCGGCAGACGCCGCTGAGATCCGAAAACGGGCCGGCGTCAGCACGCAGTTGGCGTTCGAACCACACGCGCTGGACCGCTTGTGGCTGCGTGGCGGTTTTCCTGAAAGCCTGCTGACCAGCAGCAACACGCGCAGCCTGCGCTGGCGGCAAGACTTCATCCGCACTTATCTTGAACGTGATGTACCTCAACTGGGCCCACGCATTGCGGCCGAAACGCTGCGCCGTTTCTGGACCATGCTGGCCCACCACCAGGGCGCACCGCTGAACGCCGCCGCGCTGGCACGCAGTCTGGGCGTGGACGGCAAAACCGTGGCCAGCTATCTGGACCTGATGGTGGACTTGCTGCTGGTGCGCCGCTTGCCGGCCTGGCACGCGAACCTGAACAAGCGTCTGGTGAAAGCGCCCAAGGTTTATGTGCGCGACAGCGGCGTGCTGCATGCGCTGCTGGGCCTGGGTGAGCAAGAAACTTTGCTCGGCCACCCGGCCGTAGGGGCCAGCTGGGAATGTTTTGTGATCGAACAAATCTTGAACTGTGCTGCCGTCGCTGCCGGTAGCGCGCGCGACATGCAAGCCAGTTACTACCGCAGCAGCGGCGGCGCCGAGATCGACCTGGTGCTGACCTGGCGCAGCGGCGAAAGCTGGGCCATCGAGATCAAACGCAGCCTGTCGCCGAAGCTGGAACGCGGCTTTCACAGCGCTTGTGAAGACGTGCTGCCGGCGCGGCGTTTTGTGGTCTACCCGGGAGCCGAGCGCTACCCGATGCGCGACGGGGTGGAAGCCATTTCGCTGCCCGGCTTGCTGCAAGCCTTGCGCGCTTGAGGCCCAGAATTGCGGCCTCACTTCCCGCACCGACCGCTGCACCACTTGCTGCACCCCAACCTGCCGGGCAGATTGCGCGTTAGGCCACAAATTCGACTTCACACGCCCACCAGCGCCAGCACGCGCAAAGGGCTGCCGCTGCCCTGTTGAATTTTCAGCGGCGGGCAAATCAACACACTGCCGGTGGCCGGCAGTTGGTCCAGGTTGCTCAGGCATTGCAGGCCGTATCGCCCGGCGCCGTGCATCGTGTGATGGCAAGGGTAGGGCGGGCGCAGGTGGTAGCCCTGGCCGGCGTCGGTGCCGATGGCCTCGGTGCCGAAACCCAGCACATCACGCTGCTGCACCAAAAACTGCACCGCTTCGCTGCTGGGGCCGGGGGTGTGCTGGCCGGTGCTGTCGAAGTTTTGA
>JAYUPP010000274.1:0-8834 GCA_043760045.1 Betaproteobacteria bacterium | reverse complement strand
AACTGCCTCGCGCCCGAGGCTGTGGGCGTACCGCGCAGCGTGGGCACGAAGCCGTTGTTCGAAGCGCGCGGCACAGGCGCAACGCTCTGGTCCGAACGCCACTTCTATCTGTCGCTCTTCCAGGCCTTGGGCGCTCGGCTCAACGCTGTTTTACAGAGGGAGACGATGGCGTTCTCACGTGGTCTTGGCGGGTCGATGTAGCACTGGATATTGGAAGCTTCCAATATTCTTTTGGGAACGAAAAAGGCCTTGCATCGCTGCAAGGCCTTGATTTTCCTAGTCTATCTTGGCTCCCCGACCTGGGCTCGAACCAGGGACCTACGGATTAACAGTCCGGCGCTCTACCAACTGAGCTATCGAGGAATTAAGCCCAAAAGTATAGCTTGAAACGGGTGGGGCTCCGGCGGCTGTGATGCTGGGCGGACACGCATCCGTGGTCGTTGTTCACGGTGTGCAGCCCGCTCTCCAAACCCATCACAGGCCGACGTGCACGCTGGCGTGCCACTGGCGCGCGGGCAGCGGATACAGGTAGGTGTGGCCGAACTGGTAGGGCGACTCTTTCCAGGCGCGCTGGTCGGTGGCGTTGTTCACGCCCACGCGCCATGTGGTGGGCACGCCGGCCAGCCTTGCGGCGTAACGGGCCCCCAGGTCCAGGCGCGTCCAACCGGGCGTGGCCGCGCTGTTGTCGGGGGTCACCTTGCGTGCGCCTTCGTGCACGGCGAAGGCCAGCAGGCTGAATCCGGGCCACTGGGGCAAGGTGTAGGCGGCCTGCATTTTCAGCGTTAGCGCGGGCACGTTGGTGGGCTGCAAGCCGTTCTGCTGCGGGTCAATGCTGCCTTCGACACGCGCTTTCAGCAGCATCGCGCTGCCGCGCAGGCTGATGGCGCCGGCGCTCCATTCGGCGTCGGCCTCCAGGCCGCGGTGGCGCTGGCTGCCATTGTGTTGGCGGGTGCAGCTGCTTGGGCTGTCATCGCAGGCGCCGATGTCGGCCCACTGTGGGCGCTGAATGTCGAAGGCGGCCAGGTTCCACGTCACCGCGCCGTGGCGCTGTTTCACACCCACTTCCAGCTGCCGGCTTTTCAGCGCGGCCAGCGGCTCCCCGGCGTTGGTGTAGCGGCTGCGGTTGGGCGCCACTTCGCTTTCCACGCCCTGGCCGGCGTTGGCATAAGCCATCAGGCCCGCAGTCAGGTCGTGGCTGAAGCCCAGCCACGGTGTGGTGAAGCCCTGGCTGTAGGCCGTGGCGCGGCTGCCGTCGGTGCGCACGCTGTCACGGTTCAGTCGGCTGTGGCGCAGGCCTAACCACAAAGCAGTGCCTGCACCCAGCTGCAGGCGGTCTTGCAGCCGCAGTTCGGTGCTGCGCTCGCTGCGGTGGGTGTTTTCATCGGTCAGCGTGGGGTCGCTGCCCACCTGGCTTTGGCCGTCGATGCTGCCGCTGCCCAAGTAGTTGTAAGCCTGCCGGTTGAAGTGCGCACGGTAGCGGCTGGCCAGCACGCCGAGGCCGATGTGGTGCGTGACGGTGCCCGTTTGCACGCGTCCGCGAGCCGAAAGGTCCAGCGCGCTGGTGATGCGCTGTTCGCCTTCGCTGCGGAAATCATAAAAATCGAAGCTGCCGTCGCTGCAGTAGCGTGTGTAGTCGTTTTCGCTGCTGCAGCCGAAAGGAAAGGCCACGCGGTCGTCGGTTTTCAAGCGCTGTTGCATGGCATGGGCCGCCACTTCCCATGCGCTGCCCAGTGTGTGCGTGTAGCGCAACGAACCTGTGTTGCCGTCAAACACGACGGGTAGGCTCCAGGTTTGATTGTTCAGGTTGATTCTTGGGTTGATGCTTTTGGCGTCTGGCAAGCGGCTGCCCAGCAGGCTGTAGCCGGGCATGCTGGGTTGGCTTTGGTGGCTGTGTTCGATCTCTGCTTCCAGCAAGCCGCTGGCACCGACACTGGCCTCGGTGGCCAGCGCCAGCAGGCGCCTCTCGCCTTTGGCGTTGCGCAGGGCAGGGCTCAGGCGTTCGGCTTCGGCGTTCAAGCGCCAGGCCAGGCCTGATGATGTTCTGCGCCCCAGGTCCAGCGCCACTGCGATGTCGCCACTGTCGGTGGCCGCCACACGTGCGCTGCTGATGCCGGCCTGCGGGCGCTTCACCACCAGGTTGACGAGCCCGCCGGGCGCGCTGGTGCCGGCCTGCAGGCCGCTGGTGCCTTTGATCATTTCCAGCGCCGCTTTATTGCCCGTGGGCAGCACGGTTTCTGCGTTGATGGGCAGGCCGTCGCGCCGGTAGTTGAAGCGCGGGTCGAGGACGAACCCGCGCACCGCCAATTGGCCCCAGTAGCCGGGCGCGTTGTAGGCGTCGGTGGTGCTGGCGTCAAGCAGCGTGATATCGGCCAGACTGTTGATGCCGGCGTCTTGCAACTGGCGCAGGTTGATAACGCTGCCGCTGTACGGTGACTGTGCCAGCGGCGCGTCGCCAAAACCCGCCACAACTGCCGCGTTCAGCACGCTGGACCGGCCGGTGATGGTGATGCTTTGCAGGCCACTGTGTGTGGCAGCCGCCGCTGCGGTCTGCGCATGGGCCTGCAGGCTGGCCAGGCAGGCCAGGGCGGTGATGGAAATGGAGTGATGACGTGCCATCGTGCTTCCTTCGAAAGCGATGGCAGGTGGGCAAACTGTCAACTCGGGCGGGCCATGGTGGCCACCCGGAATCCGGTTGCTTCCCTGCGCGAGGATTACCTCATTCAGGTTCAAAGGGACTGTCTCAGCCGGGGCTGGCACACAGGCCAACCGCAGCACCCCTAGCGAACGCGGCCCGGACGGACTTCCGGGCTGCGTGGTGATTATCAGTCGAAGACCGGTGACTCCACGCCCAAGACTTTGTGCAGCCTGGGGCTGGTGGTGGTGTACTGCAACAACACCCGCTTGTCCGGAAACACATAAGGGCTGGCGCCAAAAGCCGCCAGTGCCGCTTCGTGAAAGCCCGACAGGATGAGTTTCTTTTTGCCCGGGTAGATGTTGATGTCGCCCACCGCAAAGATGCCTTTGGTGGTGGTCTCGAATTTTTCGGTGTCCACAGTGATCTGCTTGCGCTCGATGCCCAGGCCCCATTCGGCGATGGGACCCAGCTTGGGGCTGAGGCCAAAAAAGACGAGCAGCATGTCCAGCGGCACCAGGCGTGTCACCCCGTCGGCGCCGGTCACTTTCAGCTGCTTGAGCTTTCCTTGCTGTTCTTCGAACCCGGTCACCTGGCCCACCACAAATTGCATCTCGTAGGCGTCGCACAGCTCTTTCATCTTGGCCACGCTGGCCGGTGCGGCGCGAAAACCGTCGCGGCGGTGCATCAAGATCACGCTCTCGGCTTTGTTCGGGCCGTCTTTGACGAAGTCCAGTGCCCAGTCGAGTGCCGAGTCGCCACCACCCACGATGACCAGGTTCTTACCTGCAAATTGCGCCGGGTTCTTGACGCGGTAGAAAAGCTGCGTGTCGTCGAACTTTTCCAGATCGTCCACACGCAGCAGGCGCGGCTGGAAGCTGCCCACACCACCAGCGATGAACACGGTTTTGCTCAGGAACTGGGTGCCTTTGGAAGTGGCCACATAGAAGCGGCCATCGAGCTGTTTTTCAACCTGAGTGACTTCCTGGTCCAGGTGGAACGTGGCGCCAAAGGGCGCAATCTGCTTGAGCAGGCTGTCGGTCAGTTCCTGGCCGGTGCACACCGGCACGGCGGGAATGTCGTAGATGGGTTTGTCGGGGTAGAGCTCAACACACTGGCCGCCCGGGTAGGCCAGGCTGTCGATGATGTGGGCCTTGATTTCCAGCAAGCCGAGTTCAAACACCTGGAACAGGCCCACGGGGCCGGCGCCGATGATCACGGCGTCGGTTTCGATGATGGGCAACAGCAGGGTGGGAGCTAACGTGGTCATGCCAGGTACACAAGAGATGAGGGTGGCCGTGCAGCAAACAAGCTGAAAAGCGGGCGAGCGGCGCTGAAGGCTCAGCGCAACAAGAGATCAGAAAAACAGCAACTCAACGCACCAGATGTTCAATCTTGGCGGTGACGTCTTTCCATTCATCGGCGTCGGGCAAAGGCGCCTTGCGCTTGGTGATGCTGGGCCACTTGCGCGAAAGGTCGGCGTTGATCTTGATGAAAGCCAGCTGGTCGCTGGGCACGTCTTCTTCGGGCAGGATGGCGTTCACCGGGCATTCAGGAATGCACACCGCGCAGTCGATGCATTCATCGGGGTCGATGAACAGCATGTTGGGGCCCTCGCGGAAACAGTCAACGGGGCAGACATCCACGCAATCGGTGTATTTGCAGCGGATGCAGGATTCAAGAACAACGTGGGTCATGACCAGGCTCGGTAGATGTGCAGGGTGAATGAGCGGACCGGCGCGCCCATGCAAACCTCGCATTTTAGGGGGCTGGCTGCGCCAACCCCGCAACAGGGTTGCCGACCAGCACCGCCGCACTGGTGCGGTGGCTGGCAGGGTCAACGACGATGAGCGAGCCGCCCACCCGGTTGCTGCTGAAGGCCGCCAGGGGCAGCGGCTGCTGCACCTCGAACCGCACTTCGCCAATGTCGTTGACTTGCAGCTGTGCGCTCGGGCTTTTCTGCAAGCTTTGGATGTCGAGCCGCTGCTCGACGCTGGCCAGGCGCGCCTGCACCCACTGGTGGCCGTGGCGCAGCAGATATTTGCGGCCGGCAATGGCGGGTTCGGTGTCGAGCCAGGCCACGGTGGCGCTGAAGCTGCGCGTGGCTTGCAGGCTGCCGGGGTGGGCCAGCCAATTGCCACGCGACACATCGACCTGACGGTCGAGCACGATGCCGGCTGACGTGCCTGCGCTGGCATGCGCCTGTGCCACCTGGGTCTGCCCAGCGGCACGGCTGGTGCGCCGCACTGCGGCCACCACCGCCTGTTCACCGCTGGGAAACACCTGCACCGCGTCGCCCACCTGCACCCGCCCTTGCGCCACGCGGCCCCACAGCACACGCGGCTGCACGCCGGTGCCAGCGCCCTGGCGCGCCACATATTGCACCGGCAGACTGAAAGGCGCCGCAATGGCTTCCTGGCCGCTGGGCAGCTGCTCCAGCACTTGCAGCAGGCTGGGGCCTTGATACCAGGCGGTGCGCAGCGGCGTGGTCACGTTGTCACCGCGCAGCGCAGACACCGGCACCACGGCCGCCACCGCCATGCCTGCCTGCTCGGCAAAGGCCAGCAACGCGCGCTGCACGGCGGCAAAGGCCTCGGCGGGGTTGGCCACGGCGTCCAGCTTGTTGACGGCAAACACGATGCTGGGCACACGCAGCAGTTGTGCCAGCAGCGCGTGGCGGCGGGTTTGCGGCAGCAGCACCACGCCCTCGGTGCTGGTGCCCGGCTTGGTGCTCAGTTTCGTGCTGAGTTTCGTAATATCCACCAGCACCACCGCCGCGTCGCTGCCCGCCGCCGCCGTCACCATGTTGCGGGTGTACTGCTCGTGGCCCGGCGCGTCGGCGATGATGAATTTGCGCGTGGGCGTGGTGAAGTAGCGGTAGGCCACGTCGATGGTGATGCCTTGCTCACGCTCGTCTTCCAGGCCGTCGGTCAACAGCGACAAATCGAAGTCGGGCCCGCCCGCAGTCGGGTGGGCCGCCGTGCTGGTGTTGGCGGCGCGGGCTTGCAGGTTGTGCAGCTGGTCGGCCAGGATGGCGCGGCTGTCGTACAGCAAGCGGCCGATGAGCGTGCTTTTGCCGTCGTCCACGCTGCCGGCAGTCAAGAAGCGCAGCGCGCGGTGCTGGGCGGCTGGCGGGTTTTGCAATGCGTCAGTGGGTGGGGTGGCTAAAGCCGTGAATCGCGAGGCGGTAAGCATCAGAAGTAGCCCTCTTTTTTTCGTTTTTCCATGCTGGAATCTGACGTGCGATCGTCCATGCGGGTGGCGCCGCGTTCACTCACTGTCACCGTTAGGGTCTCAGTCACGATGTCCACCGCTGTCAGCGCGTCGCTTTCCACGGGGCAGGTGCAGGTCATGTCGCCCACGGTGCGAAAACGCACCGGCAGCGTTTCCACCACATCGCCCGTTTGGGGTGGCGTCACGTCTGTCACCGGCACCAGCAGCCCCTTTTTGCGCACCACGGCGCGCAGGTGGCTGTAGTACAGGCTGGGCAGCGGCACCTGTTCACGCGCCAGGTAGAGCCACACGTCCAGCTCGGTCCAGTTGCTGATGGGGAAAGCGCGGAAGTGTTCACCGGGCCTGATACGCGTGTTGAACAGGTTCCACAGCTCAGGGCGCTGCTCTTTGGGCTGCCACTGTCCGAAGCTGTCGCGGTGGCTGAAGATGCGTTCTTTGGCGCGCGCTTTTTCTTCGTCGCGTCTGGCGCCGCCTATCAGGCAGTCGAAGCGGTGTTCTTCAATGGCTTCCAGCAGCGCCACGGTCTGGTGGCCGTTGCGGGATTCGTTTTCATGCGCCAGGCGCACGGTGCCGCGCTGGATGCTTTTCTGCACACTGCCTACCAGCAGGCGTTCGCCCATCTCGGCCACCCGCTGGTCGCGGAAGGTGATGACTTCGGGGAAGTTGTGGCCGGTGTCCACGTGCAGCAAAGGGAAGGGCAGTTGCCCGCCGAACTGTTGGCCGCCCTCGAAGTTCTTGAAGGCTTTTTCGGCCAGGCGCAGCACCACACAAGAGTCTTTGCCGCCGGAAAAAAGCAGCGCGGGCCGCTCGAAACTGGCAGCCACTTCACGCAGGATGAAGATGGCTTCTTCTTCCAGCGCGTCCAGGTGCTGGTGGTCCAGGCCGGGCAGCAGGTGGGCTATCGAGGTGTTGGCGTTCATACCGTGCTTGTTGACAGCGTTGATGTTTCTGCTTTGACGTGCAGGCCGCATTCCTTGGCCGCTTCGTTCTCCCACCACCAGCGCCCAGCTCTGGCGTCTTCGCCCACCGCCACAGCCCGCGTGCAGGGCGCGCAGCCGACGCTGGGGAAAAATTCGTCGTGCAATGGGTTGAACGGCACCTGGTGCAGCGCGATGTAGTGCCAGACGTCGGCCGCGCTCCAGTCGGCCAACGGGCAGAATTTGCTGCGACCGTGTGCGTCAATTTCTTCAAAAGAAACCTGTTCACGCGCTGCAGACTGTTCACGGCGCAAGCCCGTTACCCATGCCGAGCGGCCTTGCAGCAAACGCGCCAGCGGTTCCAGCTTGCGCAGCGTGCAGCAAGCTTTGCGCAGGGCCACACTTTCGCGCATGGCCCAAGCGCCGTGGCGGCCGACGAACTGCACCACGTCAACAGCTGCCGGTTCAAACCGCTGCACAGGCAAGCTGTAGCGGTTTTCCAGGCGCGATATCAGGTCCAGCGTTTGCGTGTGGAGCTGTCCGGTTTGCAGCGTGGCCAGGTCGATGGGCAAGTGGTGGCGCGCAATGAGGTCGGTGATGACCATGTCTTCGGCGCCCAGGCTGGTGGCCAGCACCACGCCGCCGGCGTGCTGTTCAGCGGCGCGCTTCAGCACATCCACGGCGTGTTGCACACGGCCTTCAAAGCCGGCCGTGGCACGCGCATGAAGCGCAATGGCGGTCATGCACGGGCAGCGGCGTCGCGCCGCTCTTCAAGCACACGCTGGTAAGGTGTGCTGATGAAACCGAGGGCGCGCTGCGCGGTTTCCACACTCTGGCCGGCCTGCAGCTGCACGGCGTCAAAACCGCAGCGTCGCAACAGCGGCAGCATGTCGGCCAGCACTTCGCCGGTGGCTATCAATTCACCTTTGAACTGCACGCGGCTGCGCAACAGCACGGCCTGGCTGTAGGCGCGGCCATCGGTCCACTTCGGGAACTGCAGCACCAGCGTGCGCTCGGCACGCAGCGCTTCGGCCAGCGCCAGCACATCGGCGGTGTTGTCCAGGGTGTGGGCGCCGGTGGGCAGGGTTTCGTCGGCGTCGTAGAAGGCGATGTTGTGATCTTGCATGCTCTTCACTTTGTGGGTTAGGCAGTCAGTGGCTCAAGCGGTCAGTGGCTCACGCAGTCATTGCGCAATGGCGGCGGTGCTGCGGCGGGCGGTGTCGGCGGCTTGCCGAAAGGGCAGGTTGCCGATGCGGCGCGCGGTGTGGATGAAGTGCTCACCGCTCAGGCGTTCACGCAGATAGGTGTCGATCACGGCCTCAATGGCGTCGGGCACTTCGTCGGCCGCAAATGAAGGGCCGATCACCTTGCCGGCCACGGCCGGGCCGCTGATCGTGCTGCCGTCGGCGCCGCCCACTGTGAGCTGGTACCACTCGCTGCCGTCTTTGTCCACCCCGAGCACACCGATGTGGCCGCTGTGGTGGTGACCGCAGCTGTTGATGCAGCCGCTGATGTGCAGGTCGATGTCGCCGATGTCGTGCAGTTCGTCGAGGTCGGAAAAACGTTCGGTGATGGCCGCAGCAATGGGCAAAGATCGCGCGTTAGCCAACGCGCACAGGTCGCCGCCGGGGCAGGCAATCATGTCGGTCAAGAGGCCGATATTCGGCGTCGCGAAACCTTCTTCACGGGCGGCCAGCCACAGCGCGCGCAGCTCAGATGCACGCACCCAGGGCAGCAGCAGGTTCTGGTCGTGCGTGACGCGCAGTTCACCCTGGCTGAAGCGGTCGGCCAGCTTGGCCGCACGTTCCATCTGGTCGGCAGTGACGTCGCCCGGCGGCTGGCCGGCGCGCTTCAGCGACAGCGTGACCGCACGGTAGCCCGCAAACTGGTGCGCATGCACGTTGCGCTGCGCCCAGCGGGTGTAGGCGGGCAGGGGCTCAGCGCGATCATCGGCAGCTTCGGCCACCGCCTGCACCGGCGCCACAAAACTGGCGGCCACGCGGTCGAATTCCGCCTGCGGGATGAAGGTGGTCAGCGGATCGGCTTGCAGC
>JAYUPP010000273.1:0-8840 GCA_043760045.1 Betaproteobacteria bacterium | reverse complement strand
GTGCGCAGGCGCGGTTCGATGTCGGCAAAAACCGCTGGCCCGACAACGCTGATGACGTCGCGGTCGACGACCTCGGCCGCTGTTCTACCCAACCACTGCTCTTGCGCGCGGTTGATGTAGCGGTAGCGCATGCCGGCGTCGATGTAAGACACGGTGACCGGTATCTGGTCCATGATGATGCGCAGCCGGCGTTCACCGCGCTGCGCCGTTAGCATGGCCTGGTGTTCCTGGCTGATGTCCATGCCCAGCACCTCGCAGGCCACCACCGCGCCGCTGCTGTCTTGCCGGGGCAGCAGTTCGATCTGCAGCCAGCCGGCCGCGTCGGCACCGCCCGCCTGGCAGATGCGCATGCGCTGCGGCCGCCCGGCCCAGGCCAGCGGCAAGGCGCTGGCCAATGCCGTGCCGCACAGGCCACCCAAAGCCTGCGCCAGCGGTTGGCCCAGCACCTCTGCGGGCGACAGCTTCAGCCAGTGCAACAGGGCCGGACTGATGCGCCGGCAGTGGCCGCCCTGGTCCAGGCTGGCCCACAAAGCCAGCGGCGGCAGCGCCGGCGCGGTGCCGGCCCGCGCTTCGGTGCTGCCGGGTGTTGCGGCCCCCGCTGCGGCGCTCGGTGCCGTGCTCGGTTCAGTGCGCCACAGCGCCCAGGCTGCGGCGGCCATGGCTGCGGCCACAGCGCTGTAGGGCAGCTGCAGCGCGCCGCCTTGCGCACGCCAGACGTCCAGCGCCAGCGCCGCAGCCACGCCCGTGGCCAGGGCCAGCACGGGCAGCAGGCGCAGCCAGGGCCGCCCCGCGGCCGCAGTGCGGCGGCTGCGGCTGCGCGCCGCAGGGGGGGTGGCTTTGGTGACGGGTGTGTGCTTCACAGCGCGCTCCAGGATGTTTGCAGGCAAGGGCGCTGCACAAAGTCAAACTCGGCAACGGCGCCGTTTTCCAGTTCAAGGCGGTGCGGCACACCGATCAGTTCGCCCATCACCCGCGCCACACCCTTGCTGCCCACCAGCAGCGGGCGCCGGTGCAGATGGGCCTTGATGCGCCGCACGGCGTAGGCCACGCGGTCGATAAAGGCCTGGTCAGACTCGCCGCCGGGCGGCGTTAAACGTGCCGTCAGCCAGGCTTGTGTTTCATCTATCGGGCGCAGGTTCCAGGCACCCAGACGGCGCTCGGCAAAGGCCGGCTCGATGAGCACCGGCACCCCGGGCAAGTGGCGGCCGATGAGGGCTGCGGTTTGCCGTGTGCGCAGCAAGTCGCTGGTGACGATCAGGCCCACCGGGGGCTGCAGTGCAGCCACTTGGAGCGCTGCTTGCAGCGCCTGCTGACGGCCCACATGCGTCAACGGCACGTCCAGGTCGCCGCCGCAGCGCAAGCCGGCCAGGTTGGGTGCGGTGGCGCCGTGGCGCACAAAACGCAGCGGCAATTGCGCGCCGGGGTTGGGCGCCGGCACGTGCGCGCGCGCCACCGCCACCGCCGCTTGCGGCTCACAGGTGGCCGCCGCTTGCGGCTCACAGGCGGCAGCCGTCATCGCAGCGCCTGCAGCGGTGCAAACGGAATTGGCGAGCCGGGGTGGGCCTGCCGCGCGGCGCCGTGCAGCACACTCCATTCACCGCCTTCGGGCGCCTGGCCCTGCAGCCACTGGCGCACGAAACCGATGTGGTTGCGGTCGGCCAGCAAAGGCGTGTGGCCGGTGTCGGGCACGCGCATCAGGTGCAGCTCTTTGCCGCGCCGCATGCGCTGAATGGTGGGCTCAAACAGGGCGTCAGACTGCATGCCGTGGATCAGCAGCACGGGGCAGTGCACGGCCTTCCACTGCGCCCACTGGCTGACGCTGTGGCTGGCGCTGCGGCGGTAGGCCTGCATGGCGCGCGCGTCGTGGCGGTAGACACGCCCGCCCTCGTCGTCAGACCAGCGCGTCTGGTGAAAGCTCAGGTTGAAGCGGATGTCGTCGCTGACCGGGCCATCGTTTTTGTTCGACGCGCCGACGCGGCGCAGCAGCTCTGCGGGGTTGCGAAACACATAGTGGCGCGCAATGGTGTCGGCGCGCCGCTTGCGCCGCCGCGCCGGGATGTAGGGCCCGACGTCGTTCAGGATCAGGCGCTGCACCAGCTGCGGCTGGCGCGCAATCAACTCGATGGCGGCGGTGCCGCCCATCGACGAGCCCAGCACCGTCACCGCACCGCCGCCCAGGTGCTGGATGCACTGGCGCAGCTGCTCGGTGTAGGTGTGCATCGAATAGTCGTCTTCGGCCGCCAGCCAGCCCGAACGGCCGCGGCCCAGCCAGTCCATGCAGATCACGCGGTAGTGGTCGCTCAAATCAGACGCCAGGTAGTGAAAGCGCATCGCCACGTTGGCCACACCACCGCAGCACAGCAGCACCGGGGCGTCGGCGGGGCCCCATTCGGTGTAAGCCACGGGGGTGTGATACGGTTTTTTCAGGCGTCTGGGCGTGCCGGGCTGCAGGTTGGTGGGGTGCACATAGTCAAAGTGCTTCAGCGCAAACTGGCCGTGAAAGCGGCCCACCACGCGGCTGGCCAGGCCCATGTATTCGTTCCAGTTGGTGACTTCCCGGCGCCGGCCTGGCACGGGGGGTTCCCAGGCCACGTCGGGCAGGTTGGGCGGGTCGGGCAGGTCAGGCAGATCGGTCAGGGCGCCGGGCACGGTGTCGCCGCTGCAGGCGTCGCGCGCCACCCGACTGTCTACGCGGCTGTCTAACCGGCTCTTTACCGGGCTCTTTACCGGGCTCGCTACCAGGCTCTCTACCAGGCTCAGGCGTGCCTTCATGGGTCCACACCTCGCGCTGTCATTCGGCCTGTATTTTGGTTTTCAACTGCCATGGTGATTCAGTTTCCTTTGCAGACACAGGCTGTCCGGGCAGCAGGCACCAAGGCCGTCGCCGCCGTTGGGGTATCGGCGGCGCGCTGCACCAACTTGAGCCGTTTTCACCCGGCTTCTTTGCGCCACCGGGCCCGTGCCGCAGCCTTCATTTGTCCGCGACAGCGCCGATAAAGCTGCCAGACCCCCGGGCCAACTTGGCGCCGGACTTCGCAGGAGGCCTTGTTTGGACTCGACCAGTCGCCGAATGATTGATGTGGCCGTAACCGTGTGCGGGTTTGCCGTCGGCATGGCCGGTTTATTGAACTATTTCAAGTACCTTTCCACCGCCAACCGGGTCGTCACCGAGCGCCTCATCGTTACCGGCAAGGCGGTGGAGAACAGCATCCAGTCGGCCATCGGCCTCGGCCTGCAGTTCTCGGAAATCAGCACCTTGCAAGGCACGCTGGAACGTGAACGTTCGGCCGATCCGTTGATCGTCGGCATTGATGTGTTTGACACCCTCGGCAACCCGCTGTACAGCACCGACAGCCTGCGTGCCCATAAAAAAGCACCCATGGCCTGGCTGCAGGCGGCGCGCAAAGCCGGCGCCGGCAACTGGAGCGCCGAAGACGGCTTTGACGCCGCCGCCGGCATGACACTGAAAGACAACTTCGAGCAGGCCATCGGCATCCTGGCGGTGCGTTATTCAGGCGACCGTGTGCGTGCCGACGCCCACGTCGTGGGCCGAGAACTGGCGCTGACGTCTGCCATCACCTTTGTGCTGTCGTCGCTGGTGGCTTCAGCGGCGGTGGCCTGGATCACGGGTGGCCTGAGCCGCGACATGCGGGCCGTGGAAACCGCCCTGCGCCAGGCCTCTGGCGCGGCCACGCGGCCGTTGACCGCGCAGCCAGGCCATGCCGCTGCCGCAGGTGAGGACGGCGTCACCGCGCTGCAGGTGCAGGGCGACCTGGGTCAGGCGCTGCGCCGCTTTTTGCGCACCGCGCAGGGGGCAGAGCGCCGCATCGCGGCCATTCGCGCCAGCCTTCACCACGGCGGCACCGGGCAGTGAACAACAGTTATTTGCGCGGCATTTACCTGCGCCTGGCCGGCGCGGTGACGCTGGTGGTGATGCTGGCGCTGGCCGTCAACGCCCACCTGTCGCAGCGCAGTTTCGAGCGCGCTCTGGCGCCGCAGCTGGCGGCCAAAGTGGCGGGCGTGGCGGCTTCCATCCGCAGCCTGGTGCTGCGCGCGGTGGAAAGTGGTGTGGACTACCGCGAGCTTTACGGCGTCACCGAACGCTTCAAGGAAATCCGCAGCGAAGCGCCCGAGGTCAGCTACTTCGCGCTCACCGACACTGCGGGTGAGGTGCGCCACCAACAGGGCCAGGTGTCGCCCGAGGTGGTGCAGCACTTTCGCCACCCGGCGGTGCTGGCTTTGCTGGCCCAGCCCGCCGCTGCAGCGCCGTTCAAACGGGTGGGCAAGCTGTACATCGTTTCCTTGCCCATCGTGGCGCCCAGCGGCGCTTTGGGCATCTTGCATTTGGGGCTGGATACGGCACTGTTCGACGCCCTGGTGCTGGACATGCTGCTGGATGTGCTGGTGGTGCTGGTGGTGGCACTGTTCTTTACGCTTGAGCTGATGCACTTCATTGCCGGCGCCAAGCTCGAAGCGTCGCTGCGCGAACTGGCCACCACCTTTGACCGCGCCGCGCAGGGCGACTTCACGGCGCGCAAACGCGGCCGCCGCAACCTGGCCTTTGGTTCGCTGCTGGACCAGTTGGACCTGCATGTGGCGCGCATCAACCGCAGTTTTGTGGTGCTCAAGCGCGACATCGAGGCCAACCGCTGCGGCCCCGCGCACGAAAGGCTGCCCGGGCTGGCCGGGGCACAAACTGCGCTGGCGGCGCTGGAAGCACGCGGCCGCTTTGGGGTCGACAAAACGCCGGTGAACGATCTGGAAAGCCAGATGGCCAAGATCAGGGCGCCACTGTTCATGTTCATCCTGGCCGAAGAACTGACCCGTTCGTTTTTGCCCGGTTATGTGAAAGAACTGCTGGTGCCGGTGCCGGGCCTGGCGCCCGAGATCGTGATCGGCTTGCCGATTGCGCTGTTCATGCTGATTGTTGCCATCGGCCAGCCCTTCCTGGGTGTCTACACCGAAAGGGTGGGCCACCGCCGCGCCATGCTGATCGGTGCCGGGGTGGCTGCGCTGGGCTTTGCGGCCACCAGCCTGGCGCATTCGGTGCTGGACTTGCTGCTGTGGCGGTCGCTGTGCGCAGCGGGCTATGCGATGGTGTTCGTGGCTGCCCAGGCCTATGTGCTTGAGCACGCCACGCCGGGCACCCGGGCGCGCAGCTTTGCCCTGTTTGTCGGCGCCATCATGGCCGCCACGGTGTGTGGCCCGTCGATTGGCGGCATCCTGGCCGACAACACGGGCATGCGGCCCACCTTTGCGGTTGCTGCATTGCTGGCGCTGGCCTCGATGCTGGTCATCGCGCAGCTGCCCAAAGCCCGCAGCGGCTTACCGGGCCGCGCCGCCGTGCGGCTGCCGACGTGGGCCGAAGTGGGGCAACTGCTGCGCAACCGGCGCTTCATGACCGTGACGGCACTGGCCGCCATACCGGCCAAACTGCTGCTCACCGGTGTTTGTTTTTACCTGGTGCCGCTGTATGTGGCGGCCGCGGGTGGCTCGCAGGCCATGGCGGGCCGCATCTTGATGACGTATGCGGTGGTGATGGTGGTGCTGGGGCCGTTGACGGCCGGCCTGGCCAGCAGCCGCGAACGCATGCACATGCTGGTGGCCGGCGGGTTATTTGTATCGGGCCTGGGCGGCATGTTGATGCTGGCCGGCACCGACATCGCCTGGGTATTCGTCTCGGTGGTGCTGGTGGGGCTGGGGCAGTCGATGTCCATCGCCGCCCAAAGTGCACTGCTCAGTGAACACTGCGGGCCCGAGATCAACAAGCTGGGTGAGGGCGTGGTGTACGGCGTCTACCGCTTGCTGGAAAGGCTGGGAAATGCCGCCGGCCCGCTGGTGGCCGCTGTACTGGCGCTGAGCTACGACTACCGCACCGGCTTTGTCACCATCGGTGCTGCGGTGTGCTTGTGCGGCGCGGCCTTTTTCCTGGCCACCCGGCCGGCCCTGCAGCGCCGTTTGAGCCCGGCAAGCATGATTCGTTAACTATAGGCGTTAGCTGACTGCGCCAGCTGAAGCCGTCAGCCGTCAGCCGTCACTGTCAGCCAACTTCGTCAGCCAACTTCGTCAGCCATGTTCGTCAGCAAAATCCGCCAGCCAAAGGACGTCTCCATGTCACAGCACTTAACCACCCGCCGCCGCTTGATGGCCGCCGCCGCAGCAGCAGCAGCAGCAGCAGCCGGCTTGCCTGCGGCTGCCTGGGCCGCACCCGACAGCGCAGCGCGTGCCCCGGCGGCTGCTGCCACCAAGCCTTTTCGCATTTACGCCATCACCTTTCGCGGCATGACGGATGTGGAAAAGGGCTTCAGCGACTACTTTGCGGGCAAGAAGATACCCGTGCAGATCACCTACCGTGACCTCAACCGCGACCCCGCGCGCATGCCGGCTTTCCTGGCCGAAATACGCGCCACCAAGCCCGACTTGGTGTACGCCTGGGGCACGTCGGTGACGCTGGGGGTGGTGGGCCCGCACGACGGTGTGGTGGCCGGCCAGCACATCACCGACATACCGGTGGTCTTCACGCTGGTGGCCGCGCCCACCATGGCCAAGATCGTGGCCGACCCCAAGCTGCCGGGCCGCAACGTCACCGGCGTCACGCATGTGGTGCCCACCGACGCGCAGATACGCGCCATGGTGCAGTACCGCGCCTTCCAGACCCTGGGTGTGCTCTACACCCCGAGCGAACGCAATTCGGTGGTGGTGATGGAAGAGGTGCGCAAGCTCTCGCGCGACATGGGCTTCAACGTGGTGGAGCGCACCTTCAAACTTGACGCTGCCGGCAAGCCCGTGCCCGATGGCGCGGCCGACCTGGTGCGTGAACTGAAAGCCGCCGGCGCGCAGTGGATGTACCTGCTGCCCGACAGTTACCTGGGCAGCTTGTCTGAGAGCGTGATCATCCCGGCGGCCATGGAAGCCGGGCTGCCCACCTTTGCTTCCACTGAACAGCTGATGCAGGCCGGCGCGTTGTCAGGGCTGGTCAGCCGTTATTACAACGTGGGCCAGTTCACCGGCTTCAAGGCCGAACAGATTCTGGTGAACAAAATTGCCCCCGGCACGATACCGGTGGAAACGCTGCGCCGCTTCTCTTACCAGATACGCATGCCCGCAGCCAAGCGCCTGAACCTGCCGCCGCCGCTGCCGATGCTGAGCTACGCCGAGCTGATCACCACCGAGGCCGCGCAGCAGTAGGCGCCGCCGCTTGGCAGCAAACGGCAGCAAGCGGCAGCAAGCGGCAGCAAGCGGCGTCCGCTTCAGCGCGCCATCAAGCTGGGCAGCCACAGCGAAATGGCGGGGAAGGCGATCAAGATTGCGAGCCGCACCACGTCGGCCGTCACGAAGGGCCAGACGCCGCGGTACATGGTGGTCATGGGCACGCCCGGCAGCAATGAATTCAGCACAAACAGGTTCATGCCCACCGGCGGCGAAATCATGCCAATCTCGACGATGGTGACGATCAATATGCCGAACCACACCGGATCAAACCCGAGCGCGGTGACGACCGGAAAAAACACCGGAATCGTCAGCAGCACCATCGACAGCTCTTCCATCACCGTGCCCAGCAGCACGTAGATGGTCATCATCACCACCACCACCATCACCGGCTGCGGGCTGAACTGCACGATGAAGTTTCGCAGGTCGGCCGGCATGCTGGTGAAGTTGATGAAGCTGGTGAAGATCATTGCGCCGATCAATATGGCAAACAGCATCGCGGTGGTGCGCGCGCTTTCCAGCAAGATTTCAAGCAGCAACCGCCAGGTGAGCGTGCGTCTGAAAAACGCAAACAGGAAGGCGCCTGCGGCACCCACGCCGGCGCCTTCGGTGGCGGTGAACACACCGCCGTAAATGCCGCCGATGACCAGTGCAAACAGCAGCACCACACCCCAGATGCCGCGCAGCGCCTGAAAGCGCTGGGCCCAGTTCAGGCGCTCGGCCGGCGGGCCGGAAGCGGGGTCGCGCCAGGTGAAATAAACAACCGCCAGGCACAGGCAGATGATGGCCACCACGCCGGGCAGGATGCCGGCTATGAACAGCTTGCCGATGTCGGTTTCCGTCATCACGCCGTAGATCACCATGATGGTGGAAGGCGGTATCAAGATGCCCAGTGTGCCGCCCGAAGCAATGGCGCCAGTGGCCAGCGTGTCCTTGTAGCCATGCCGTTTCATTTCGGGGTAAGCCACACGCGACATGGTGGCGGCGGTGGCTATCGACGAGCCGCAGATGGCACCGAATCCGCCCGACGCGATGATGCTGGCCATCGCCAAACCGCCCTTGCGGTGGCCGACAAATGCGTTGGCGGCACCAAACAGTTCACGCGCCATGCCGGCACGCGCCACGAAGTTGCCCATCAGCACAAAGAGGGGTATGACTGACAGCACATATTGAAAGCCGGTTTCAAACACCACCTGGCTGGTGCTGGCAAACACCGCCGTCCAGCCGCGCATCAAACCCAGGCCCACGATGCCGGCAATGGCCATGGCCACCGCTAACGGCACACGCAGGAAAGCCAGCGCGAAGACGGCCAGGAAACCGAGCGCGGCGTCTGTCATACGGCGCCGCCGCTGGGCGCAGCAGGGCCGCCGGTTGTGCCACCCACAGGCACACCGGCAGCCTGCGGCCAGACCACAAAAGCCACGTGCACCAGCGCGGTCAGCGCCAGCAGCGCCGCCATTACCCAAGCCACAGGCGCCATTGGCCACTGCAGGTGCACGGTGACTTCGCTGTACTCTGCAAAACGCTCGGCGCGTGTCAAGGTAGTTGTCGCCTCGTTTATGCAGCCAACGGCTGTCTAAGGTCTGCTTTCGTGTGGGCCGCGACGACCGAGTCGCGTTCGGGGTTGAGGG
>JAYUPP010000272.1:0-8841 GCA_043760045.1 Betaproteobacteria bacterium | reverse complement strand
CCAGCATGGCGGCAAACGCCTGCGGCTGGTCGATCATCACGTGGTGGTCGGCGTCGGGCAGTTCCAGGCGCTGGCTGCCCGGCGGCGCCATCTGCATTGCGTCGTCGAGTGCGGCCACCGTCATCAGCCGTGAACGGCCGCCGCGCACCAGGGTCACCGGGCATGGCGCTTGGCGCAGGTCTTGGTAAGGCTGGCCAAATTCAAAGTGGCGAAACACATAAGGATCGAAGCGCCAGACCCAGCCGGGCTGCCCGTCGGGCCCGACGGTTTGTTTGAGGCCCCGGCGCGCAATCAGGTCGGCGATGCAGGGGTGCGCGCACCCCTGTGCCGGCAGCAAGCGAAAACGCAGCAGCGCCTCTTCCTGCGAGCGGTAGACCCGGGCAGAGCGTGGCTCTTCGCTCATCCGACGCAGCCGGGGCTGCGCTGCATTTCCGCCAGCTGCCTGTTTGGGCGGGCGCAGGGGCGTATCCACGATCACGGCGTGGGCGAGCCTGTGGCCCTGGCGAGCGGCCAGGTTCATCAACGGGAAACCACCGAATGAATGCGCCACCACGGTGGGCGGCAATTCGCCTGCAAACAGCCCCGTGGTTTCGGCCACTGCCAGCGCTTCGTCGGCCCACTGCGCCACGCTGTACTGTGTGCGCCAGCCCGACGCGCCCATGCCGGAAAAACTGAAAGCCACCACACGCCGACCCTGGCGCACGAGCGGTGCGATGAAGCTGTACCAGTCGGCATGTGCGCTGTTGCCGTGCAGCAGCAGCAGGCCGGGGTCGCCCACGCGGCCCCAGGCCAGCGTTTCTATCGGCGCGCCCTGCACAGTGACCCAACTGCGTTCGGGCTCGTCGGCCAGTGCTTGTGTGAACCACTCGGGTGCGGGTGGCGGCCGGCCGCCAAAAGTCGCCAGCGGTGGTGGGAAGTTTGGCTGCGGCGTCATCAACAGCGGCCGTTCAGCGCCGCGAGGCCGCAGCAGCCAACGCCTGCGCCACTTCGTTGCTGCCCTGCGCCGCGCCGCTGGCCGGCACCTGTTCACCGCTGCGCTCACACACCTGCGCCCAGGCAGCGGCCAGCTGTTCGGGCGTGTCGGCACCGCTGCCCAGGTGCAGGCCCTGCGTCAACGTGATGTGCGCGGCCTCAAACGTGCCGCCACCGGCGCAGGCAATGGCGCGTGTGGGCGCGTCGTCACTGGTCAGCCACAACATGGCGGGCACCACCGCTTCGGGCTGCAACAGGGCCAACACTTCGGCGGGCAGCAGGTTTTCCGTCATGCGCGTGGCTGCGGTGGGGGCCAGGCAGTTGACGCGGATGTCGTGTTTGGCACCTTCAATGGCCAGTGTTTGCATCAAGCCCACCAGCGCCATCTTGGCCGCGCCGTAGTTGGCCTGGCCGAAGTTGCCATACAAACCCGATGACGAGGTGGTCATCACGATGCGGCCGCGTTTTTGCGCCGTCATGATGGGCCACACCGCGTGGGTGCAATGCACCGCGCCCATCAGGTGCACGTCAACCACGCTGCGAAAGTCGTCCAGGCTCATCTTGGCAAAACTCTTGTCGCGCAGGATGCCGGCGTTGTTGACGAGGATGTCCACCCGGCCCCAGGCGGCCATCGCTTGCGCCACCATCGCGGCCACTGCCGACGGGTCGGTGACGGATGCGCCGCTTGCCAGCGCCTGGCCGCCGGCGGCGGTGATTTCATCGGCCACCGTCTGTGCGGCAGCCGGTGTGCCGCCAAGGCCTGCCGTGGTGCCGCCCAGGTCATTGACGAGCACGCGCGCGCCGCGTGCCGCCAGCGCCAGCGCATGCGCCCGCCCAAGGCCGCCGCCGGCACCGGTGACGATGGCCACGCGGCCGGTGAAGTCAAGTTTCATGGGTGTTTCTGAGAGTAGAAAACGGTTTGCCGCGTCGGCAGGGGACCATCGGCCGCTGGCTATCGTAAGCCCGCCCACAGTGGCCCGTTACGGGCTGGACAAGCGCGAAAGTCGGGTGCACCAATGGCACGGGACCCGGGGCATGAAAGAAGCAAAGAGTCGGTGCTGGTTCACTATCACGGTGAGCGGGAGGCAGAACGACGATAACGAAGCTCAGCCATGCACGGCGAACATCCAAACGCCCTCAGCCCACCTCGAACCCATGCCCCAAGATCGCCGCAATGTCCTGCCGTTCGCCCAGCAGCCGCACCACGTCCAGGTGGTTTTTGTGCTCAAAGTAGAGCCAAAGCAGCGGGAACTTGCCCACTCGCCAGGTCCGAAGCCCTTGAATGCCCAGTTGCTTTCCAAGCGTCGGCGAACCCATGCCGGGGTTGAGTTCGATCTGGTCCAGCGCCGCGTTGGTGGCGTTGGCCACCTTTACAGCCAGGCGGATATCCCTTTGCGTGCGGTAGTTACGGACCTCGCTTTGCTGATCCCGTATCGCCTGCGGGCGCAGCAAGCTTGGTTTCAATCGATCTCGCCACGGGCAATAGCCAGCAATTCCTTCGCGTCGGCTCTGGTGCGCGTTCGACCGGGCCCGGATGCCAGCCCTTCTTCGATGAGGTCGCGAAGCCGCTTCCTGGCTTCCGATTCCTGATCCCGGCGGACCAGGTCGCGGATGTACTCACTCGTGTTGCCATAGCTGCCGGCAGCGACCCGTTTGTCAATGTAGTCCCGCATCGACTCGGGAAGCGCAAAGCTCATGGTTTGGCGGCTCATCACACGATCTTCGGCAGTTTGACAACTGTTGTCAACCGCAGCTGATCGGGCAACAGAATTTGAGACTCAGGCCGTGGCACCGTCGCGACCCCAGTCGCGCTGCCCGCCTCACGGCGCCTTGAAATCCCCCGCCCACGCCACCGCCAGGCGGTCGGGCTTCACGTGCGCGCGCCAGGCCGCATTCACCTGCTGCAGCGTCAGGCCGGTGATGGCATCGTCTACTTGTTGCGAGACGCTGAAATTGCGGTTCAGGTTTAGCTGACTGACCAGCTGCGCGGCCAAGTTGGCGTCCTGTGCGCGGCTCAGGCGGCGGAAGTTCAATACGCCCTGGCGTGCCGATTCGAGTTCGGCAGTGGTGAATCCGTCTTTGACAGAACGCAGCAGCTCTTCGCGCCAGGCAGTTTCCACTTTGGCCTGGTTCTGCGGCGCGAAGATGGCGCTGTTCGACCAGCCGGAATTCAGATCCACCGTGCTCCAGTCAACGGAAGCGCGCACGTCGTAACTCAAGCCCTGCTGTTCACGAATGCGGTTCCACAGCCGCGAGTCCCCACCACCGCCAAAGATGTAGTTGGCCAGCATGAAAGCGGCGTAGTCGGGGTGCTGGTCGTTCAGCGGCACCGGCAGTTGCGCCAGCAGCGTGGCGTTTTGTTTGTCGGGCGTCTGCAGCACCAGCCGCACCGGTGGCACCTGCACCAGCGGCTGCGGCAGCCGGCGGTAGACGGGTAGGTCACCGGCTTGCGTGGCCAGCGGCTGCACGTCGGCTGGCTGTGCAAGTGCGGACGGTTGCCAGTCGCCAAAAGCCTGTTGCAGCGCGGCCGTCACGGCGGCCGCGTCCAGGTCGCCCACGGCCGCAAACTGGCCCACCCGCGCACTGAAAAATCGGGCATGCGCGCGTTTCACATCAGCCACCTGCAACGCCTTCAGGTCGGCTTCCATTTCGTCAAAAGTCTCTGCGTAACGCGGGTCGCCATTGGGGTAGGGGTTGCCGTGGCGGGCCAACACATTTGCCACCAGCGCATCAGGTTCCTTGCGCTGCTGCTCAATGCCGGCCAGGCCCTGGCGCCGCACTTCTTCCAGTGCATCGGCATCAAAGGTGGGTGTTTGCAGCACCCGGCCCAGCAGTTCAATGACGGCCGGCAGGTTGTTGCGGATGGTGCTGATACTTACCGTTAGCGTCTGGCCCTCGGCGTTAAAACCCACCTCGGCACGCAGGCCGTCAAAGCTGTCGCTGATCTGCTGCCGCGTCAGCCCCTGGGCGCCCTTGTCCAGCAGTGCACCCACCATACTGATGGCCGCACCCTGGCCTTGCAGTGAAGTTTCGTCACCAAAGCGCAGCGTCAACCGCGCCTGCACCGCAGCGCCGCGCGTGCCTTTGGGCAACAAGGCCACCTGCAGGCCGGCCGGCTGCAAGCCCGTGGCTGCCATGCCCGACAAACGTGTTCTTTGTGTGCGCGCCTCCAGGTTGGCCGGCGTGGCATCAAAGGCTTCGGCCAGCGCGGCGGTGCTGTCACCTTTAAAGCCCTGCAACTGCGCCGCCACGTCCACCCGCGACGGTGCGGGTGCACGCGCCACCTGTGCCACCTGTGCCACCGGGCGATAAATGGCCACGGTGCGGTTGTCGGGCAACAAAAATTGCCGTGCCACGCGCTGCACATCGGCAAGCAGGGCCTGCCGCACGCGGTTGCGTTCCAGAAAATACAAGCGCCAGTCGCCTTTGGCAATGGCGCTGGACAGCTCAACGCCCACACGTTCAGGGTCGGTGAAGCCCTGCTCCCAGGCGTTCAGCCATTGGGTGCGGGCGCGCTCCAGTTCAGCGGCCAACACCGGCTCGGCCGCCGGATCTGAGCTCAAGGCGTCGAGCGCAGCGGCCATTTCGGCACCGGCCCGGTCTACATCCTGCCCCGGCGCCAGCGTGGCACCCACCAGCAATGCGCCGGGCTCGGCCAGCGCCAGCGTGGTGCCAAACACGTCGGCTGCCAATCCTTTTTCCACCAGCCGCTTGTGCAGCCGCCCAGCCGGTGCATCACCCAGCACCTGGGCCAGCAGCGCGGCCGGCGCCGCGTCGGGGTGGGCCGCCGGTGGCAGGTGGTAAGCCATGTAAATGATGGGCGTGCCGCCGACACGCCGCACACTGACCCGGCGTTCGCCGTCCTGCGCACCTTCCAGCGTGTAGGTGGGCTGCAGCACACGTGACGGTTGTGGAATAACGCCAAAACTTGTGCTCACCCACTGCAGCACCTGTTCGGGCTTGAAGCGGCCGCTGACGATGAGCGTGGCGTTGTCGGGCTGGTAGTGCTGGCGGTAAAAAGCCTGCAGCCGCGTGATGTCCACATTCTCGACATCGCTGCGCGCGCCGATCGGCGGCTTGCCGTAGTTGTGCCAGTCGTACATGGCCGCCATGGCGCGGCGAAACAGCACCCCGCCGGGGTTGTTTTCGCCCGACTCCATTTCGTTGCGCACCACCGTCATCTCGGTGTCGAGGTCGCTCTTGGCAATCAGGCTGTTGACCATCACATCGGCCTGCCAGCCAAGGTACCAGCGCAGGTTGTCGTCGTTGGCGGCGAAACTCGCGAAGTAGTTGGTGCGGTCCCACGACGTGGTGCCGTTGGCGCGCAGGCCGCGTTTGGTGAATTCCGCGAACGCGTTGCGGGTGGTCGGTGTGCCTTTGAAAATCAGGTGTTCCAGCAGATGCGCCATGCCGGTTTCGCCGTAGTTTTCATGCCGGCTGCCGACGCGGTAGGTGACGTTGACGGTGGTGGTGGGCTTGCTGTCGTCGGGCACCATCAGCAACTGCAGGCCGTTGGCCAGGCGGTACTCGTCTATACCTTCCACGCTGGCCACGCGCACTGCAGGCGCTGCGGCTGTTTGCGCGCCGGCCGGGGCGGCCACCAACAAAGCCGCCAACAAAACCGCCCACCCTGTCGTCAACCCTGTCGTCAACCCTGTCACCAGACCCGACCAAAAAGGGGTGCCCCCCCGCACGCTCCAGCTTGCACAACCGCGACGCATCAGCACTCCAAAGTTTGTCCCCACGCGGGGCCCAATCAGTGTAGGCGGGCTGCCCCAGGCGCGTCGGTGCGCAGGCACACGGGCCCTGTGCGTGCAGCAGGGTCAGAGGTGCGCGCGGTAGCCGCGCAGGTTTTCCAGATGCAGCACCCGCACACCGCCGTATTCAATGCGAATCACGCCGCTGGCCTGCAGTGCGCTCAGCGCTTCATTCACGCGCTGCCGGCTCAGGCCCACCAGGTAACCCAGCTCTTGCTGCGTGATGCGCAGCAAGTCGCCCACACCCGGGTACAGCACCGGGTGAAAAAGGGCCGCCAGGCTGCGCGCCACACGTTCGTCGGGGTGGGTCAGGCGGTCAATTTCGCGCGCGGCGATGAACTGGCCCAGGCGCTCGTTCAGCTGGTTCATTACAAAGCGGTTGAAGCCGATGCTGCGGTCCAGCAGCCACGTGAAGGTGCCAGCCGGGATGCCCGCCACCACGCTGCTGCGCAGGGCCTGAATGTTGTAGCGGTAGACCTCGTTTTTCAACACCGTGCCTTCGCCGAACCAGCCGCCCGAGGGCACGCCGGTGAAAGTGATGGGCATCGCGCCGCTGGCCGACGTGCTGTCGTTGCTCATCTTCAGCAGCCCATCAATAACGCCGAACCAGTACGTCACGGGGCGGCCGACCCGGCACAACAATTCACCCGCCTGCACCTCCAGCACCCGCAGGTCAGCCTGCACCCGTTGGCGCTCCGGGGCGTCCAGACTCTGCAGCCACGGAATGTGCGCCAGGTCGGCCATCGCAGCGGCCCGAGAGCGCGCGGCCGACACCCTTTTGGCAATCAATGCTGACGGGAACGCGTTCGTGGCTATGGTCAACTTTCATGATGCAGGGCAGCGCCCCGAATCACAAACGAACGTTTAAGGGCACAAATCAGGGAATGACCTCTTGGTGCGAACCCGTAGATTGTCGTCGCAATGACAACTTGGCGTCAAAGTGCCACCCAGAATCGGGCCTCCGAAAACAAGGAGACCGCACTTTGCAGACGACGTTCCCTCGTCTCATGCTGGACCACGCCCAACAGCGGCCACAGGCTGCTGCGCTGCGTGAAAAGGTGTACGGCATCTGGCAAACCACCACTTGGGCCGACCTGGCCGCCGAAGTGCGGGCACTGGCCTGCGGCCTGGCCGCAGCGGGTTTGAAGCGCCACGACCACGCGGTGGTGGTGGGCGACAACCGGCCGCGCCTGTACGCCACCATGTTGGCCATCCAGGCCCTGGGCGCGGTGCCGGTGCCGCTGTACCAGGACGCCGCGATCACCGAATATGTGTTTCCGATCAACAACGCCGAGGTCTGTTTTGCCATCGTTGAAGACCAGGAGCAGGTGGACAAGATGCTGGAACTGCGCGGCAGCAGCTGCCCACAAATCAGCCACATCTGGTTTGACAACGCCCGGGGTCTGCGCAACTACGCCGAAACCGGCCTGGCTTCACTGGACGACTTGATCAGCGCCGGCCAGGCCTACCACAGCAACCACGCCGGCTTTTTCGACCGTGAAGTGGCGCAGACCCAGCCGCAGGACGTGGCGGCGATGTTTTTCACCAGCGGCACCACCGGCAACCCCAAGGGCGTGGTGCACACGCACTTCACGCTGCTGGACCGCGCCAACGCGGGCAAAGACTTCGACAAATTGACTGCCGCTGAAGAGGTGTTGGCCTACCTGCCGCCGGCCTGGGTGGGCCAGAACATATTCAGTTATGCGCAGTGGCTGGCGTGTGGTTACGTGGTGAACTGCCCCGAGAGCGCGGCCACCGTGATGATCGACTTGAAAGAGATCGGTCCCACCTATTACTTTGCGCCACCACGGGTGTTTGAAGGCCTGCTGACCAGCGTGATGATCCGCATGGAAGACGCGTCGCGCATCAAGCGCTGGATCTTCGAGCGCAGCATGAATCTGGCCCGGCGCGTGGGGCCGGCACTGATGGACGGAAAAAACATTGGCGCCTTTGACCGGCTGAAGTACCAACTTGGCAATGCCGCCATCTACGGCCCGCTGCGCAACAGCCTGGGCATGAGCCGCGTGCGGGTGGCCTACACCGCTGGTGAAGCCATCGGCCCCGACTTGTTTACCTTCTACCGCAGCATTGGCATCAACCTGAAGCAGCTTTACGGCAGCACGGAAACTGCTGTGTTTGTGTGCCTGCAGCCCGACCACGAAGCCAAGGCCGACACGGTGGGCGTGCCCATCGCAGGCGTTGAAATCAAGGTGGCGGAAAACGGCGAGATCATGGTCAAGAGCCCGGGCCTGCTGAAGGAGTACTACAAAAACCCGGCTGCCACCGCCGAGGTGCTGACCGCCGACGGCTGGTATCACACCGGCGATGCCGGTTTTCTGGACGCCGGTGGCCACCTGAAAATCATCGACCGCGCCAAAGACGTTGGGCGCTTGGTGGTGCCGGGTGGCGGCACCACCGACGGCGCGATGTTTGCGCCCAAATACGTTGAGAACAAACTGAAGTTTTTCCCTTTCATCAAAGAAGCCGTGGCCTTCGGTGACAAGCGCGAAAAGGTCTGTGTTTTTGTCAACATCGACTTCGAAGCCGTGGGTAACTGGGCCGAAAGGCGCAACCTGCCCTATGCCGGCTACACCGACCTGGCGAGCAAAAAAGAGGTGCTGGAACTGGTGCGTGAATGTGTGGAGAAGGTGAATGCCGATCTGGCACAAGACCAGATGCTGGCGGGCAGCCAGATCAGCCGCTTTTTGGTGCTGCACAAAGAGCTGGACGCCGACGACGGCGAGATGACCCGCACACGCAAGGTCAAGCGCGGCACCATCGCCGACAAATACGCGGTGCTCGTCGACGCGCTGTACGGTGGCAAGACCGAGCAGTTCATTGAAACGGCAGTGAAGTTTGAAGACGGCCGCAGCGGCAGCGTCAGCGCCACGCTGCCGATCATGGATGCCAAGACGGTGGACGCCAAAACTTTCCCCGCCCTGAAAGCAGCCGCCTGATGTCGAAGCGAAATATCGGCGAGGTCATCCTCGACGTTAAAAACATCAGCCTGCGTTTTGGCGGCGTGAAGGCGCTCACCGACATCAGCTTTGATGTGCGTGAACACGAGGTGCGCGCCATCATCGGCCCCAACGGCGCCGGCAAAAGCAGCATG
>JAYUPP010000271.1:0-8879 GCA_043760045.1 Betaproteobacteria bacterium | reverse complement strand
GCTCGCCATAGCCGGGCTATGGCTGTGCTTTGCGCCTGGATTGGGCACGTTTTGACGCGCCTCTCGGGCACGCTCGAAAAACTCTCAACCTCTGAGTCTGGCGACACCCTTGCCCGGCCCGCTGCGCCATGAAACAGCTTTACCTGCGCATCTACCTCACGGTGCTGGCTGCGCTGGCGCTGTTTGCATTGGCCTCGGGCTGGCTGGTGCAGCGCCACCTGGACGAAACGCGCCAGCGTGCAGAAGGAGTGTTGCGTGACCGTTCGGCGGCCTGGGGCGAGCTGTTGCAACGCTCGCTGCCCGACGCGGCGGCAACAGCCGCCGAACAGGCTGCGGCGTTGCGTGAATGGTCACAACGGCTGCGCCTGCCGATGGCGCTGGACGACGCCCAAGGTCAGCGCCTGGCGTCGTCAGATTCTTTTTTGCGCCGGGGTTACGACGGCCCCGATCTGGCCGCACGCGCCCAGGCCATCGTGTTTGACGACGGCCGCACGCTGTGGGTGCCCCGGCCCGGCGCCGGCCGTGGTGGCCCGGGCGCCAGTGGCGTGATGGCCGAGCCGGGCGGGCTGGCGCGCGGCATGCCTGCGGCGCGCCCGTGGTGGGTGCTGTGGCCACCCCATGGTGGTGGCGCAGGGCCGGGGCGTATGCCCGAAGGCCTGGGCCTGCTGGCGCTGCTGGTGGTGTTGTTTCTGGCCGTGGCCGCCGGTGCCTGGCCCGTGGTGCGCCACCTCACGCGTCGGCTGGAAGCCTTGAAGCAGGGCGTCGAGGCCTTTGGCGCCGGCGACCTGCACCGCCGTGTGGCCGAAGAAGGCTGCGATGAAATCGGCACCCTCTCCGCCAGTTTCAACCACACGGCAGCGCGCATTCAGGCGCTGGTGGGTTCACACAGAAGCCTGCTGGCCAATGCCAGCCATGAACTGCGTTCGCCGCTGACGCGTTTGAAAATGGCGGTGGCCATGCTCGAAGACCACGCTGCAGACGGGCCCGGCGCGCTGGACGCCGGCCGCCAGGCGCTGAAGCGCGAAATTCACACCAACATCGCCGAGCTGGATGCGTTGGTGGACGAAGTGCTGCTGGCCAGCCGGCTGGAAGGCGCTGAAAACCTGGGCTGCACCGAAGCGGTGGACCTGGCAGCGCTGGCCGCCGAAGAAGGCTCGCGCGTGGGCGCCGTGCTCGACAGCCCGGCCACACTGCCGGTGCAAGGCGTGGAAAGGCTGCTGAAGCGCGCGGTGCGCAACCTGCTGGAAAACGCCCGTCGCTACGGCAGCACCAGCATCGAGATGACGCTGCAGCAGCGTGCCGGCCTAACCGAGTTGCGTGTCTGCGACCGTGGTCCCGGCGTGCCCGAGCCTTATCGCGAACGCATCTTCGAGCCGTTTTTCCGCTTGCCCGGCCACGCCGAACGGGAAGGCGGCGTCGGCCTGGGCCTGGCGCTGGTGCGCCAGATCGCGCAGCGCCACGGCGGCAGCGTGCGTTGTGAACCGCGTGCCGGCGGCGGCAGCTGTTTTGTATTGATGCTGCCTGGTGGCTGATTCGTTCTCAGCCTGTCAGCGGCCTGGCGGCGCGGGTTCAGGCAAACCTTGCGGCACTGGCGTTGGCACTGACGCTGCATGCGGCCGCCGCGACGCCCAAACCATCAAGCCGATCAATGCCGCACTGGCCAGCAGCAGGGCTGCTGTGCTGGCGGTCCAGAAGCCCGACGCGCCGCGCAGCGCCAGCGGCGTGTGGCCCGTCAAGTTGAAGGCCAACACGTAACCGCCGCCCAGCCCCACGCCCCACAGCGCCAGCACATAAATCACCATCGGCGGCGTCACGATCTTGTGCGCGCGCAGCACGAATGCGGCCACCGTCTGCGCGGCGTCAGCCACATGAAACACCGCCAACCAGGCCACCAGCGGCAGCGCTGCGGCCACCACCGCCAGGTCGCGGGTGTACAGGCCCAGCACCTGCTCGCGAAACACCAGCACCCCGCTGCCCAGCAGGGCGGCCAGCCCGCAGCCGATGGCCAGGCCGTGCCAGCCCAGACGCCGTGCGTCCACGATGTCTTGTGCGCCGATGCGCTGCGCCACCAGCGTGCTGGTGGCGCTGGCCACCGCCAGCGGCACCATGAACAGCAGCGACACCAGATTGGCGGCCAACTGGTGTGCCGCCACTGGCAGCGTGCCCAGGCGTGAAATGAAGATGGCCATGAAGGCGAAGCCCGTCACTTCCACCATGATGGAAGCGCCCATCGGCACGCCCAGCACGATGTGCTGGCGCAGGGCGGTTTTGTCGGGCCGGTCCAGGCCACGGCCGGTGATGGCAAAGCGGGTATAAAAGTCGTCGCGGCGCATCACCACCCAGGCCCCCAGCAGCTGCGCCCAGGTGGCGATGCAGGTGGCCACCGCGCAGCCCACCACACCCAGCGCGGGCACGCCCAGCAGCGGCACGCCGAAGACAAAGGCTATCGACAGTGGCACCTTCACCGCCATGCCTGCCAGTTGCAGCGCCATCACCGCCTTCGGCCTGGACACGGCGTTGTTGAAGCCGCGGTAGATGGTGAACAGCAACGCAGCCGGCAGCGCCAGCGCCAGCACCAGCAGATAGCTGCGCACCTTGGTTTCCACCTCGGGCGCGGCTTGCGACAGCGCCAGCAGCGGCTGCGGAAAAGCCAGCAACGTGCAGCCCACCAGCATCATCGCGCAGGCCACCCACAGCGCCTGGTGCACCTGGCGGCCGGCCGCGCGCAGCTGGCCGGCGCCGTAAAGCTGGCCGACGATGGGCGACAGCGCCAGCACCACGCCCATCAGGCCGATGAAGACGGTGATGTAGACGGCCGAGCCCACCGCCAGCGCCGCCAGGTCGGTGGCGCTGGCGCGTGCCACCAGCACGGTGTCGACGACGGCAAAGGCCATCACCGAGAGCTGGCCCACCAGCACCGGCCAGGACAGCGCCCCGATGCGGTGGGCGTTCGCGGCCAGCGTGCGGCCCGGGCGGGCCGCGGTCAAGTGGGGCCCGGGGGCTGCACGACAGGCCTGACGTCAGGCCTGACGTCAGAGGCCAGCGTGGCGGGCGGGGTAGCTGTTGCATCGGGTGCCACCGCTGCTGCCGGCGCCGCCCGGGCCATGCCGCCCGGCAACGCCCGCTCGGCATAGCGGTTGAAGCGCCAGGCCGTGGCCTGCAGCGTGATGCGACGCCACACCGTTCTTTTGTCAGCCGGGCTCATGGCCGGCCAGTGCTGCACTTCTTCAAACGTGCGCCCGCAGCCCTTGCATTCAGCGTCGCCCTGGCTTGTGGAGCAGATGGCGATGCAAGGGGCGTCGGGTGTGCTGGCATACCAGGCCAGCCAGGCGGCGCGCGGTTTGGCGGGCATCGTGATCTCGTCGCACAGCGGCTCGTGGTAATAAACCATCAGTGCATACACCTCCGCCAGCGCCCGCACCTCGGCGCAGGCCGTTATGCCGTCGGGCGAAGGCGAGCGGTCGCGCCACCAGTTGATGGCCGCTTCGATGTCGGTAATGTGGATGCCGGCCATGATGCCCGTGGCGCCGTCTGGGGTGCTGGTTTTGCCGCCGCCTTCAGCGCGCTTCACCCGGCGGATAACCGGCCTCTGTCAGCTGGGCGGTGATAACTTCAGCTGGCAACAGTGTTTGCACCCGCACGGTGTGGGTGGCCAGCTCGGTGCTGACGGTGGCTGCGGGGTCGCGTGCGTGCACCGCTTCGGTGATGGCGCGCACGCAGTGGCCGCAGGACATGGAGGGGATGTGCAGTTCAATCATGGTGGGCCTTTCGCGTGTTGCCAGGGGGTTGTGCTCATCTGGGGCCAAAGCCGGCCGCTGCAAGCACATTCACATGCCGGCGTAATTGGGCCCGCCGCCACCTTCGGGCGTGACCCAGACGATGTTCTGCGTCGGATCTTTGATGTCGCAGGTTTTGCAGTGCACGCAGTTCTGGGCGTTGATCTGCAGCCGCTGTTGACCACCCGCGTCGGCGACAAATTCGTAGACACCGGCGGGGCAGTAGCGGCTTTCAGGCCCGGCGTAACGCGCCAGGTTGATGGCCACCGGCACGCTGATGTCCTTCAGCGTCAGGTGCGCGGGCTGGTTTTCTTCGTGGTTGGTGTTGCTGACAAACACCGAGCTCAGGCGGTCGAAGGTCAGCTTGCCGTCGGGCTTGGGGTAGTTGATGGGTTCAAGCTGCGCGGCGGCGTGCATGCGGCCGTGGTCGGGGGCGTGCCGGTGCACCGTCCACGGTGGGCTCTTCAAGCCCAGCTTGGGCAGCAGCCACTGCTCCACACCCGCCATCAGCGTGCCCACGGTGTTGCCTTGTTTGAACCACTGCTTGAAGTTGCGCGCCTGGTGCAGTTCATCAAACAGCCAGCTCTTTTCAAACGCGGCTGGGTAGGCGGCCAGTTCGTCGTGGCTGCGGCCGGCATTGATGGCGGCAGCGGCGGCTTCGGCCACCAGCATGCCGGTCTTGATGGCGGCGTGGCTGCCCTTGATGCGCGCCGCGTTCAGCGTGCCGGCTTCGCAGCCCACCAAAGCACCGCCCGCGAACACGAGTTTGGGCAGGCTCAGCAACCCGCCGGCAGTGATGGCGCGCGCGCCGTAGCTGATGCGTTTGCCACCTTCAATGTGGGCGCGGATGGCGGGGTGTGTTTTCCAGCGCTGCATCTCTTCAAACGGGCTGATCCAGGGGTTCTGATAGTCCAGCCCGGTGATAAAACCCAGCGTCACCTGGTTGCCCTGCAGGTGATAGAGAAAACCGCCGCCGTAGGTGTGTTCGTCCATCGGCCAGCCGGCGGTGTGCACCACCCGGCCCGGCTTCGCTTTTTCGGGCGGCACTTCCCACAGTTCTTTCACGCCCAGCGCGTAGCTTTGCGGGTCGCGGCCTTCGTCCAGCTTGAAGCGGCTGATCAACTGCCGGCCCAGGTGGCCGCGTGAGCCCTCGGCAAACACGGTGTACTTGGCCCGCAGTTCCATGCCCAGCTGAAAACCTCCGTGCGGCTGGCCGTCTTTGCCCACCCCGAGGTTGCCGGTGGCCACGCCGCACACAGCGCCTTGTTCGTTGTACAGAACTTCGGCCGCCGCAAACCCGGGAAAGATTTCAACGCCCAGCGCTTCGGCTTGCTCGGCCAGCCATTTGCCCACCGCGCCCAGGCTGATGACGTAGTTTCCGTGGTTGTGCAGGCAGCCCGGTATCAACCACTGCGGCGTGCTGCGGGCGTCGTCTGCGCTCAAAAACAGCACCTCGTCGGCCGTCACTTCCTGCAGCAGCGGAGCGCCACGTGTTTTCCAGTCGGGGAACAGTTCGGTGATGGCGCGCGGGTCCATCACCGCGCCCGACAGAATGTGCGCGCCGGGCTCTGAGCCTTTTTCCAGCACCACCACCGACAGCTCGGCGTTGATCTGCTTCAGCCGTATCGCCGTGGCCAGGCCGGCAGGTCCGGCGCCCACCACCACCACGTCGTAATCCATCGCTTCGCGCGGGCCGTGGGCTGACAAGATTTCTACTGGAGTCATGTGTTTCTTTCGCTGGCGCCGGGCCGGCTGGGCTGCTGTGTTCGGTGAACCGCCGAGTTTAGGTGGCGCCCCAAACAGTTGATGTGGTGGTCTTTTATGGCCCGAGGCGCTGCCCCGCATCATGAAGGGTGGGTCAGCGCTTCAGCAGTGCCACCGTGGCCAGGCCCAGCAGCGTCATGCCCACCGAGCCCAGCACGTGCCCTGAAACGGTGGCCAGCGCCCAGGCGGTGCGGCCCTGTTGCAGCGCTTGCACGACTTCAGCCGAAAAGGTGGAAAAAGTCGTCAGGCCGCCCAAAAGCCCGGTGACCACAAACAGCCGCCATTCGGGCGCCAACTGCGGCGCCTGCGCCAACACCGCCATCGCCACACCGATGAGGTAGCCACCCAGCAGGTTGGCCACCAGTGTGCCCGGTGGCAGTGCGGGGAACAGGTGGTTCAGCCCCGCGCCCAGGCCCCAGCGCAACCAGGCGCCCAAAGCAGCGCCCAGGCCCACGGCAATGGCGGCAAACAGCATCGGGTGATTATGGTCAGCGTGCGCGGCGGCAGCGCAGTTGCGGGTTATGCATGTGGGCTAAGCAGGCCGCTTGGTTAACATTCCGGCTGCTGCAAACAAAAGGAGTGACGGGCATGGCAATGGATGTGGTGGACTTTGAAATCAAAGGCGCCGAGATGCAGTTTGTCGAGGTCGAACTCGACCCGGGCGAGGCCGCAGTGGGTGAAGCCGGCAGCATGTTTTTCATGGACGCCGGCATCACCATGGACACCGTGTTTGGCGACGGCCGGCCGCAAGACGGCGGCATCTTTGGCAAGCTGCTGGGCGCTGGCAAAAGGCTGGTGACGGGCGAGTCGCTGTTCACCACCGTCTACACCAACCAGGCGCGGGGCAAGCAGCGCGTGGCTTTTGCCGCGCCTTACCCGGGCAAGATATTGCCGATGAACCTGCGCCAGCTGGGCGGCACGCTGATTTGCCAGCGCGACGCGTTTTTGTGCGCGGCGCGCGGGGTGTCTTTGGGCATCGCTTTTCAACGCAAGCTGAGCACTGGTTTTTTTGGTGGTGAAGGTTTCATCATGCAAAAGCTGGAAGGTGACGGGCTGGCTTTTGTGCATGCCGGCGGCACGGTGGTCAAACGCGAGATGCAGGCCGGCGAAACGCTGCTGGTGGACACCGGCTGCGTGGTGGCCTACACCCCGAGCGTGAATTTCGAGATTCAGTACGTGGGCAAGATCAAGACCGCGCTCTTTGGCGGCGAGGGCCTGTTTTTCGCCAAGCTCAGCGGGCCGGGCACGCTGTGGCTGCAGAGCCTGCCGTTTTCGCGCCTGGCCTCGCGGGTGTTTGCAGCCGCGCCGCAGGGTGGCGGCGGGCGCAGTGAACAAAGCGCGCTGGGTGGGCTGGTGGGCGGCGGTGTGCTCGGCGGCATCTTGAGCGGCGACGACGAATGATGTGGCGTCGCCAGGTTTGGGTGCCGCTGGCCGCTGCCGCTGCGGTGGGTGCGTTGCCTGCAGTGGCTGCTTTGCCCGCCGTCAGTGCAATGCCTGCGGCGGCGTCCACCGCCCCCGCGCACCCCATCTTTGTGTTGAACTCACTGGACGCCGACGTGAGTGTCATCGATCCGCGTCATTTGACCGTTAGCAAACGCCTGCCCACCGGCAAAGAACCGCACCACCTGTACCTGGCGCCCGACGAAAAAACACTGATCGTGGCCAACGCCGGCAGCAATTCACTGACCTTCGTTGACCCCAAAACAGCAGCCGTGCTGCGCACGGTGGTGGGCATCGCCGACCCCTACCACCTGCGTTTTTCGCCCGACATGAAGTGGTTCGTCACCGCTGCCAACCGGCTGAACCATGTGGACCTTTATCACTGGGCCGGCGCACAGGCCATCGAGCCGCTGAAGCTGGTGAAGCGCATCTCGGCGCCGAAAACACCCAGCCACCTGTTCATCGACAGCAAAAGCAGCGTGGTTTATGTCAGCTTGCAAGACAGCAACGAGCTGCTGGCCATCGACCTGGCGACACAAACGGTGCGCTGGAAAATTGCGGTCGGCAAGATGCCGGCCGACCTGCACCTGACGGCCGACGACCGCACGCTGCTGCTGGGCCTGACGGGCGACCGCGTGGTCGAGGCTTATGACGTGAGCGCTGCCATGCCCCGGCTGGTGAAGCGCATCACCACCGGCAACGGCGCGCATGCTTTTCGCGCCAAAGGCGACCGCCGCCATGTGTTTGTGAGCAACCGCGTGGCCAACACCATCAGCTTGATCGACACGCAGACGCTGGCGGTGGTGAGCGAGCTGCCAGCCCCCGGTGGCCCCGACTGCATGGAGGTGCTGGCCGACGGGCGCACGCTGCTGGTGAGCTCGCGCTGGGCGCGCAAGCTCACCTTCATCGACGTTGAAGCGCGCAAGGTGGTGCGGCAGCTGGACGTGGGCCGTTCACCGCACGGTGTGTGGACGCTCGACCATGCGCCGCGAATCTAGGGTGCACACCGTTATGAAGTTGGCAGCGTTGTGTTTGGGTTGGGGCCTGGCCTGCCAGGCGGCTGCCAGCGGTTGCGACAAGCCGGTGTACCTGAGCTTCGACACTGGGCACATGGAGGTGGCGCCGCTGGTGGCCGAGGTGCTGCAACGCCACGACGTCAAGGTCACTTTTTTCCTGGCCTCGGAGCGCACCAAAACCGGTGGCCACAGCCTCGACGAGCAGTGGGCGCCGTGGTGGCGCGCCCGTGCTGCCGAAGGCCACGCCTTTGGTTCACACACCTGGCACCACCACAGCTGGCTGGCCGACTTGCCGGCGCAAACTGCAACAGGCGCCACGCCTGCCCGCCTGCGCACCAAACCTTCGATGGGCCCAAAAGCAGGCCAGGTGCATGAACTGACGGTGGCCGACTACTGTGCTGAACTGCAGCGGCCGGCTGAACGTTTCAAGCAGATCACCGGCCAGGCCATGTCGGCGTTGTTCCGCGCCCCGGGTGGCAAAACCTCGCCGGCTTTGTTGGCCGCAGCAAAGTCTTGTGGCTGGTCGCATGTGGGCTGGGCGGCGGCCGGTTTTCTGGGTGACGAATTGCCGAGCGAGCGCTATCCCAACCAGAGCCTGCTGAAGCATGCTTTGCGTGACATCAAGCCCGGCGACATCCTGGTGGCGCACCTGGGCATCTGGTCGCGCCGCGACGCCTGGGCGCCGGCGGTGCTGGAGCCGCTGATCACCGGCCTGAAGGCACGCGGCCTGTGTTTTGCCACGCTGCGCGACCACCCGCAGCTGGGCGAGGCAGCGCGCAGAACGGCGCGCAGCGCGCACTGAAACGCAGGGCAGGGCGCCGCACATGGACACCTTGACGGGCCTGTTTGCACAGGCGCAGCAAACGCTGTTTGAAGGCGCCGT
>JAYUPP010000270.1:0-8880 GCA_043760045.1 Betaproteobacteria bacterium | reverse complement strand
AGGTGATTTCGGGGGCTCGCAGTTTGTTCAAGTCGAGCGCAAACACCTGCTCGGGTGGCGACAGCTCATACATGTTGTCCAGATGCTCCTGCAGCAGTGCATGCACCTGGGGGCGTGTCAGGTCGTCGATTTCAACATGCATAACAAACCCATGTGATGTGCCTCAGGCGATGCTTTCAACCTGCCGGCTTTGTTGATAGGCCTGGCCAAATCGGTTGGCCAGAAAGTCGGGCAGCGCCACCTGTTCCTGGCGCACAAAACCACGTTGCGGCAGTTTGCCGCTGCGAAACAAATCCACCGCCGCGCAAATGCCGGCTGCGGTGGTGATTTGTATCGCCGACAGCGGCGCCGCCGCGTCCCGTTCAGCAAATATCTTGCGTGCAAAAACCTCTTGCAGCAGCACGCCGTTTTTGATGCCGCTGACCGTTACGAACACCAGCACCACATCCTGCATCGTGGCCGGCATGCTCTTGCGCATGATGTCTTTCAGCAGCTCCTGGTCGCCCGCCAGCGCCAGGTCGTCCAGCAAAAACTTCATCAGATTGCGGTGACCGGGATAACGCACCGTTTTGTAGTCCAGGTTCTGCACCTTGCCGGCCCAGGTTTCGCACAGCGTACCGAGGCCGCCCGAGGTGTTGAAGGCTTCGTATTCGGTGCCGTCCAGGCTGAAATGTTCCAGCCCTTCCAGCGGCAGCGCCTGAATCAAATGGCCACCGTGGATGGCCTCGCAGGGGTGGCAATACTCGTTTATCAGCCCGTCGACCGACCAGGTCAGGTTGTATTTCAGCTGGTTGGTGGGGAAGGCCGGCAGCGCGCCCACGCGCATCTGCACATCACGCACTTCTTCAAACTGCAGCGCCAGATGGTGCGCCACGATGCCGATAAAACCCGGTGCCAGGCCGCACTGCGGCATGAAGGCGGTGCTGGCACCCTGGGCCAGGTCTTTGATGGCTTGGGTGGCCGCCACGTCTTCCGTCAGGTCGAAGTAATGGCAGCCACTGTTGCGCGCCGCGCTGGCCGCCGTGATCGCCAGGTGGTAGGGCAGGGCGTTGACCACCGCGTCTTTGCCCGCCAACTGCGCCCGCAACTGGCTGCCTTCGGCGGTGTCGATGCACACCGTTTGCATCCCGTGTGCCGCCAAACTCGCCAGGTAGCGCTGATTTTTGTCGAGCACGGTAACCTGGTAGTCACCGCTGCGGTGCAGCAGCCGGGCGATGGTCTGGCCGATGTGGCCGGCACCCAGCAAGGCGATTTTCATGAATGCTCTCCAGCGGCTTGTTTTTACTTTGACGCAAGGCCGCACGGCGCGGCGCGGCTGCAACTATAGGCACCGCGCCAGGCCACGGCTGCACCCCTCCCAAGCACAACGGCGCCAGCGCCGTGGCAAGCTGCCGCCCCTGCATTACGATGAAAGTGGGCGTTCAAGGCACAGCGCCCTGCGGAGGCACGGTTGGCTGATCGCAAGGCGTTGCTGGTGGGCGTGGAACATTTCGGCGACGGTTTGCCGCCGCATCAGCCGGCTGCGCTGGTGGAAACTGGAATTCCAGGCCGACCCGAACCAGCACCTGGTGGTGCACACCGCGCAGTTGTTGAGCGCTGCGGCCTTCACGGCGCGCGCCAAAACCACACTGGCCGGTGCCGCAAAGAAAGAAGTGCTGGTTTTTGTGCACGGCTTCAAGGTGGCCTTTCAGGATGCCTTGGAAGGCGCTGCGCAGCTGGCCTGCGACCTGCACTTCGAAGGCCTGGTGGCCCTGTACAGGGCTGGACCCGGTGGTCTCGGAAAGTGTGGACACGGTGGATGCCACCTCAGTTGACACCAGCCTGCTCGGGCATTCCTATCACGCCGAAAACCGCTCGGTGCTGTCCGACCTGTTCAACCTGATCCGCCACGGCCCCCTGCCGGCCGACCGGGGCCTGGACACTCTGAACCGTTACGGCCTGCCGTACTGGGCTTTCAGGGCCTGACGACCGTGGTCGGCTGGTGCCGGCCGCAGGCTGCTGCTTCGCCGGCAATCTGATCCCTTCAGGAAGCCCGTTAGCCACAAATCGTTACAGTCGCAGCGCTATGAACAAGAAGTTGCCTGTGCCTGACAACGAGAGCCTCCGTCTGCAGCAATTGCGCGACCTGATGGTGCTGGACAGCGAACCCGAGCCGGCATTTCAGAGCCTGGTGCGCATGGCCTCGGAGGTCTGCGGCGTGCCCATCGCGTTGATCAGCCTGATTGACGAAACCCGTCAGTGGTTCAAGGCGCAAACGGGCTTGCCGGGTGTCACTGAAACCCCGCGCGACCACGCCTTCTGTGCCCACGCCATCCTGAGTGATGCGCTGCTGGAGGTGCCTGACGCCACGCAAGACGAGCGCTTCAAACACAACCCCTTGGTCACCGGCGCACCCGACATCCGCTTTTACGCCAGCGTGCCCTTGCAGTTCCCGGGCGGTCAACGTTTAGGCGCTTTGTGTGTGATCGACCGCAAGCCGCACGTGCTGAACGACACGCAGCGCACGATGTTGAGTTCATTGGCGCAGATCGTCACCGAGACGCTGGAGATGCGGCGTGACTTGATCGTGCGCGCGCTGTCGGCCCGCAGCAGCCACGAGCTGGCGCTGGCGGCCAGCGAATCGCAGCACCGCGCCATCGTCGAGGAACAAACCGAGCTGATTTCGCTGGCGCGACCTGACGGCACACTGGTCTACGCCAACCCGGCCTATGGGCGTCACTTCGGCCGCCGGCCGGCTGACCTGGTGGGCGTCAGCATGTACAAATTTATTGACGCCGCCGACCGGGCCATCGTGCGTGACCGCGTGGCGTGTGTGATGAGCACCGGCACCGCATTGAAAGGCGAAAACCGGATGCTGGCGGCCGATGGTGTCGAGACTTGGGTGTCCTGGAGCAACAGCGTGCAGCGGCGCAGTGACGGCGCCAAGCTGCTGCGTTCGGTGGGCCTCGACATCAGCGACAGGAAACGCGCCGAAGCTGCGTTGCGCGCCAGCGAAGCCTTTTTGCACCGCACCGGCCGCGTCGCGGGCGTTGGGGGCTGGGAACTGGACTTGCAAAGCAACCAGCTGTTTTGGTCTGAACAAACGCGCCGCATTCATGAGGTGCCCGACACCTTCCAGCCGACACTGGAAGCGGCCGTCAGTTTCTACACTGAAGAGTCACGCGGCACGATTCAAGAAGCGGTGCGCAAGGCCATGCAGACTGGCCAGGGCTGGGACCTGGAGCTGCCGCTGCTGACTTACTTCGGCCGCGCGATCTGGGTGCGCGCGGTGGGCGAGGTCGAATTCGAGCAAGGCCACGCGGTGCGGCTGACCGGCGCGTTCCAGGACATCACCACGCGCAAACAGCTTGAACAGCGCATCGTGGACAGCGAAAGGTTTGTGCTGCAGATCACCGACAGCATGCCGGTGCGCATCGCCTACCTGGACCGGGAAGGCCGCTACCGTTTCGTCAACAAGGCGCATTGCGACCGGTTTCAACGTGCCCGTGGCGAGATCCTGGGCCGCACGCGAGCCGAGTTGAAAGGGGCCAACGACGCCGCCGTCGATGGCCGCAAGGTGGCCGCATTGACCGGCACGGCGCAGCGTTTCGAATTTGAAGAAATGGTCAACGGCAAACTCAGGCGCATCGAAAGCCGTTTGATTCCCGACATCGATGCCAACGGCAAGGTGCAAGGTTTTTTCAGCACCGGCATCGATATCACCGACCGCAGTGCAGCCGAACAATCGTTGCGTGCGCTAACAACCATACTTGACGCATCCCCCGACTTCGTGGTGCAGGCCAATCCCGAGGGCAAGATGTTGTACATGAATGCGGCGGCCAAGCGTGTCATCGGCCTGGAGCCTGACGCCCGCGTGCTGGGCTTGCGGGTACTTGATTTCATCAGCGCAGAGTCGAAGGCCTTGATGGTGCAGACAGTGCTGCCCGCGCTTCAATTGCAGGGCGTCTGGCAGGGTGAAACCGCCGTGCTGGACAAGAGCGGGGCGCGCATTCCGGTCAGCCAGCTCGTCATTGCACACCGCGCGCCGGGTGGCCGTGTCGAACGTTATTCAGGCGTGCTGCGCGACATCTCGGCGCAGAAGGCCGCGCGCGAACAACTGCAGCTGCAGACGGCAACACTGCAGTCGGTGACCGAGGCGCTGCCGGCCATCGTCTCTTCGGTGGATGCCGACCTGCGCTACCGCTTTGTCAACAGTGCCTTTGAAGCCTGGCACGGCCTGCGGCGCGAGCATGTGCTCGGGCAGCTGGCGCTGGACCTGATGCCGGCCGAAGATCTTGAACGCAGCAAGCCCTGGGTCCTGCGCGCGCTGGCCGGCGAAACGGTGCAGTTCGAGCGGCATTACCCCTCGCGGCCGGGCCAGCCGACGCTGGCGGTGAGCTACATCCCACTGCGCCGGCCCGACGGCCAATTGGACGGTTTTGTCGGCGTGGCGCTGGACATCACGCCGCACCGGCAGGAACAGGCCCGTTTGCGCAACCTCGCCCAGCGCGACCCGCTGACGGGTTTGTACAACCGTGCGGGTTTTGCAACCCATATGCAGGCCGCGCTGCGCAAAGGCGATGGGCCGGAATTGGCGCTGTTGTATATCGACCTCGACCACTTCAAAAGCGTCAACGATGGCCATGGGCACAGTGTCGGAGACCACCTGCTGCAAGCCTTTGCGCAGCGTCTGCAGAAGCTGGTGCGGCCCACCGATGTGTGCGCCCGGCTGGGTGGCGATGAATTTGCCGTGCTGCTGCACGGCGTGCGGGACATCGCAGCCGCACAGGCGGTGGCCGCGAAAATTCTGGATGCGGCTCACAAACCGTATGACATGGACGGCCAGCCACTTTGTGTGGGCGCGAGCCTGGGTGTGGCCTTGGGCGCGGTGGCGGGTGACGATGGCGGCGCCTTGATGTCGCGTGCCGACGCGCAGCTGATGCGTGCCAAACAAAATGGCCGCGGGTTGCAGGTGGCGGAAGACCGGCCTTGAGCGTGGGTATCGCTGCGGTGGCCAGCCGCGCTGATGCGGCGTGCAACGGGCCATTGGGCGGCGAGAAATGGCGCGCGCTCGGGCGGCCAGAAACGGTGCGGCTCGGTCCTACAGGTTGAATGCATTCTGTCCGTTAGCTTTGACGGTTTCCAAGGTCAGCATGCGTCGTGGGTTAGCCATCTCGCGAAGCCCCGCGAATGCAGGAGCATGCACCGATGGCCCAGCCTTACACGCCCACAACCCGCACGCCCACAGCCGGCGCCCCCCACAGCGCCGCGCTGTCCAGGCGAACATTCATGATCAGCAGCGCGGCCACGGCGGCGGTGCCGCTGGCTGCGGGTGTGGCGCCCACCGTACAAGCGCAGCCCAATGCGGCGCCGCCCCCGGCCACCTTGCAGTTGCAGCCAGCGGGCACGCGCAGTGCCATCACAGTCAACCTGAACATCAACGGCGCTGAACACAGCCTGCGCCTGGACCCGCGCACCGCGTTGCTGGACGCGCTGCGTGAACACATCGGCCTGGCTGGCACCAAAAAGGGTTGCGATCACGGCCAGTGTGGCGCCTGCACGGTGCTGCTGAGCGGCGAACGGGTGCTGTCGTGCCTGACGCTGGCAGCACAAGCCCAGGGCCAGGCCATCACCACCATCGAAGGGCTGGCGGCGCCCGGTGCGCTGCACCCGATGCAACAAGCTTTCATCGACAACGACGCCTTCCAGTGCGGCTATTGCACGCCGGGGCAGATCGTCAGTGCGGTGGCTTGCGTCAACGAAGGCCGCGCCACCAGCGACAGTGAAATTCGTGAATACATGAGCGGCAACCTGTGTCGCTGCGCCGCTTACCCGAACATCGTGGCCGCCGTGCGCCAGGCTGCGTCACAGATGCGGAGGGCCTGATGCGCCCCTTCACTCACCAATTTGCCAGCGACGCCGCTGGTGCGGTGCAAGCCGCGACACGGGCTGTTGCACCGTCGGCGCCAGGGCCTGCACCGGGCCCGGCGTTGAACGCTGCGGCCCCGGCCGTGCACTACCTGGCCGGCGGCACCACGCTGGTGGACTTGATGAAGCTCGACGTGATGCAGCCCTCACAGCTGATCGACATCACACGCATCACCGCGCCACAAATGCGCGCCATTCAGATCACGCCGCAGGGCCTGACCATCGGCGCGCTGGCCACCATGCGGCAGGTGGCCGACCACGCGGGTGTGCAACGCGACTACCCGGTGGTTGCGCAATCGCTGCAGCTGGCGGCGTCGCAGCAGCTGCGCAACATGGCGCGGGTCGGTGGCAACGTGCTGCAGCGCACCCGCTGTGCTTATTTCCGCGACACCAGCTGGCCTTGCAACAAGCGCAACCCGGGTGCCGGTTGTTCGGCATTGGACGGCGAAAACCGCTGGCATGCGGTGCTGGGTGCATCGGAACAATGCATCGCCAGTTACCCCGGCGACTGGGCCACCGCGCTGGTGGCACTGGACGCCAGCGTGCAGACCCTGTCGACGACGGGCGCGCGCACGCTGCGTTTTGCCGATCTGCACCGTTTGCCGGGTAGCACCCCACACCTGGAAACCACGCTGGCAGCCGGCGAGCTGATCACGGGCTTCAGCATTCCTGCTGGTGCCCACACCCGGCGTTCGCTGTACCTGAAAGTGCGCGACCGTGAGTCTTACGAATTTGCGCTGGCCAGTGCGGCCGTGGCGCTGGAACTGGACGGCGACACGGTGCTGCAGGTGCGCATCGGCATCGGTGGCCCGGTGGCCGTGCCCTGGCGCGCCCGCGAGGCCGAAGCGCTGCTGGTGGGCAAGCCGCTGACGGAAGCCAGCGCAAGCGCCGCTGCCAGCGCTGTTTTTGCAGCCGCCAAACCGCGCCAGCACAACGCTTTTCGCATTCCACTTGCACAGCAAACGCTGGTGCGGGCCCTGTTGCAAGCCAAAACCATGGAGCTCGCCACATGAGCAACCCCGTACCCGAAGTGCTGGCCAATATGGGCCCGGCCATTGCACGCGTGGATGCGCATGCCAAGGTTACCGGCGCCGCGCGTTTTGCGTCAGACATGCCGGTCGCGCAGCCGCTGTTTGCTTACCTCGTGACGAGCACCATCGCAAAAGGTCGCATCCTCGCTTTCGACGCTGCCGCCGCGCTGGCAACACCGGGTGTGCTGCACATCATGACGCACCTGAACCGGCCGCCGCTGCAGCCACTGAAGCACTTTTTCCAGGGCGGCTCGGGCATGACCACGGTGGCGCCGCTGGCGGGGCCCGAGGTGGCGCACGACGGCCAGATCGTGGCGATGATCGTGGCCGACAGTTTTGAAGCGGCACGCGAAGCGTCGCACCGGCTTGCAGTGCGGTACCAGCGCGAAGTCCCGGCCGCTACGTTCGGGTCGGCCGGCGTCGTGGAACAGCGCACCGCCGAGGTGCTGCCCGAACGCAAAGACCCGGTGCTGGGGGATGCAGAAACAGCGCTCAGGCAGTCGGCCGTGGTGCATGACGCCGAATACGCCACGCCCACGCAGCATCACAACCCGATGGAGCTTTTTTCCACCACCGCACAGTGGCAGGGTGATGAGCTCACCGTCTACGAACCCAGTCAGTTTGTCTATGGCTTGCGTGCCGGGCTGGCGGCGCAGCTGGGCCTGGCGCCTGAAAAACTGCGCGTCGTTAATTCCTATGTCGGCGGCGCTTTTGGGTCGAAAGGCGCCACCACGCAGCGCACCGCGCTGGTGGCACTGGCGGCGCGCAAACTGGGGCGCGCGGTGAAGCTGGTGGCCACACGCGACCAGGGCTTCACGATATCCGGCCACCGTCACGAAACCAAACACCGCGTCCGCATCGGCGCCCGGCAAGACGGCAAATTCACCGCCTACCACCACGACCAGTGGGAACTGAACGGCCGCGCCGACCCCTATGTCAACGGCGGTGTTGAAAACGCTGCTGCGATGTATGAATTTCCAGCCGTGATGAGCACCGGCCACATGGTGCGTGCCGACCGCGACCCGCCAATTTTCATGCGCTCACCAGCCGAGGTGCCGGTGATCTTTGCCCTGGAAAGTGCGGTGGACGAGTTGGCTGTCAAATTGGCGATGGACCCGGTGCAGCTGCGCCGCATCAACGACACCGACCGCAATTGCGTCACCGGCAAACGCTACACCTCGCGCAGCCTGATGCCGTGTTACGACGCTGCCAGCGCGGCCTTCGGTTGGCAGCGCCGCAACCCGCAACCGGGTTCCATGCGCGATGGCGAGTGGCTCGTCGGCTGGGGTTGCGCCACCGCCACTTATCCCACGCAAGTGTCACCCGCAGTGGCCCGTGTGCGTTGGTTGGCCGACGGCACCGCAAGGGTGGAGATTGCCGCGCACGACGTGGGCACCGGCGCCTACACGGTGATGGCGCAGATTGCAGCGCAAACGCTGGCCATCAAGCCCGAGCAGGTGGCCGTGATGATGGGCGACACCTTTTTGCCACCGGGGCCGGTGTCGGGTGGCTCGGTCACCACCGCCAGCGCGGGTTCTGCCGTCAAACTGGCTTGTCAGCAGGTGCTGGCAAAACTCGGCTTGCCGGCTGGCGCAACGGCATCGCAGCGCATGGCGGCGTTTGAAAAACTGCAGCTCGGTGCCGTGGAGGAGACTGGCAACTTTGTGCCGCCCGGCAGCCGCTCGAAGTCCACTGCAGGGCTGTACAAAGGCAGCGCCGACATCACCGGCGGCGCCAACACGGGCAACGCCGAAAAAACGATGTTCGCATTTGGTGCCGAATTTGTGGAAGTGCGGGTGCACAGCCGAACGCGCGAAATTCGCGTGCCGCGCATCGTGGGCGCTTTTGCGGCCGGCCGCATCATGAACCCGCGCACGGCACACAGCCAGCTGATGGGCGGCATGATCTGGGGCATCAGCTCGGCGCTGCACGAACACACCGA
>JAYUPP010000269.1:0-3431 GCA_043760045.1 Betaproteobacteria bacterium | reverse complement strand
CACTGCGAAGTGCAGCTGCTGATCACCGACCGCGAGTTCGCGCCGGTGATGGCGCAGGCGCTGCAGCTGCTGCTCCGCGAACACGGCCGCGAGCCGGTGGTCATCGACGTCTGCGACAGCGAGTACGGCGGCGGCGGCGAACGACTGGGCAGCCACGAATACGAGGCCCTGCTGGCGGCGCACGCGCCGCTGGCGAGTCTGCAGGGCCCGATCGACGAATGGGACGCCATCGCCGTCAGCTACACCAGCGGCACGACCGGCGACCCCAAGGGTGTCGTCACCCACCACCGCGGCGCCTACCTGAACGCGGTGTGCAACGCCGCCACCTGGACGATGCCGCACTTTCCGAAATACCTGTGGACACTGCCGATGTTCCACTGCAACGGCTGGTGCTTTCCGTGGACGGTGGCGCTGCTGGGTGGCACACATGTCTGCCTGCGCAAGGTGGACGCACCATCCATCTTGCAGGCACTGCGTGAACACGGCGCTGATCACTACTGCGCGGCACCCATCGTGCACAACCTCATCATCCACGCCGACCCCGCGCTGCGCGAAGGCATCCCGCAAAAGGTGCGCGGCCTGGTGGCCGGCGCTGCGCCACCCGCCGCCATGATCGAAGGCATGGCCCGCTTGGGCTTCGACATCACGCATGTGTATGGCCTGACCGAGGTGTATGGCCCGGCTGCCGTGGCCGTGAAGCGGCCCGAGTGGGCGCAGGCCGACCTGTCTGAACAAACGCGGCTGAACGGCCGCCAGGGTGTGCGCGCGATGCTGCAAGAAAGCATGGCCGTGCTCGACCCCGCCACCCTGCAGCCGGTGCCGGCCGACGGCCAGACCATGGGCGAGATCATGTTTCGCGGCAACATCGTGATGAAGGGCTACCTGAAGAACGCAGCAGCTACTGAGGCAGCATTTTCCGGCGGCTGGTTCCACACCGGCGACCTGGCGGTGCTGGAAGGCGACCGCTACGTCAAGATCAAAGACCGCAGCAAGGACATCATCATCAGCGGCGGTGAAAACATCAGCAGCCTGGAAGTGGAGGACGCGCTGTACCGTCACAAAGATGTGCTGGCCTGCGCGGTGGTGGCCAAGCCCGACGCCAAGTGGGGCGAAACACCGTTGGCCTATGTTGAGCGGCAACCCGGCAGCAGCGTCAGCGCTGAAGCGCTGCAGTTGCACTGCAAGAATCTGCTGGCCGGCTACAAGGTGCCTCGCGACATCCGCTTCGAAGCCATACCCAAAACCAGCACCGGCAAGATCCAGAAGTTTCAGTTGCGCGAGCGCGCCAGGTTGGCGCCCACCGAACCTTGAACTCTGAATGAACCTGCATCAAAAACCCTATCGGAACTTGCACATGAATGCACATCCCACACCCGCTGATCCCCTGCCCAGCGATGCCCCGCTGCTGGTTGAGCGCAGCGCCAACGGTGTCGTCACCCTCACCCTGAACCGGCCGCAGGCCTTCAATGCACTGTCGGTGGCGCTGCTCGCGGCGCTGCAGGCTGCGCTGGACCAGGTTGCCGCTGACGACGGTGCACGGGTGGTGGTGCTGGCCGCACACGGCAAAGCCTTTTGTGCCGGCCACGACTTGAAAGAAATGCGCGGGCAGCCGTCGCAGGCCGCTTATGAGCAGCTGTTTGCACAGTGCGCGCAGGTGATGTTGAGTATCCAGCAACTGCCGGTGCCGGTGATTGCGCAGGTGCAAGGCATGGCCACCGCCGCCGGCTGCCAGCTGGTGGCGCAGTGCGACCTGGCAGTGGCTGCACAAGACGCGCGTTTTGCCGTCAGCGGCGTCAACCTGGGCCTTTTCTGCAGCACACCCAGTGTGGCGCTCAGCCGCAACATGTCGCGCAAAGCGGCGTTTGAGCTGCTCGTCACAGGCGACTTCATCAGCGCTCACGAAGCGCTGGCCAAGGGTCTGCTCAACCGCGTGGTGCCGGCGCCTGTGTTGGCATATGAAGTGGCTCAACTCGTGGGCCGCATCGTGGCCAAGCCGCGGGTGGCGCTGGCGATGGGCAAGGCGCTTTTTTACCGCCAGCTGGAGCAGGGCATGGCCGCCGCTTACGCCGACGCCGCACACACCATGGCCTGCAACATGATGGACGCCAGCGCGCTGGAAGGGGTGCAGGCTTTCATCGACAAACGGCCCGCGCGCTTCACGCCGTAAGCCGCTGCGCTGTTTCGAAACTGGCCACCCGGACACCATCCACCCGCCAGCCACACGCCGTTCACAAACCCACCATGGCCACCCGAATTCCCGGCCGCCGCCTGCTGCACTCACCCGGCCCCACGCCGCTGCCCGACAAGGTGCTGCACGCGCTGATGCGCCAGCCCCTGGACATGGGCGACCACCCGCGCCTGGACGCCACCATCGCGGCCTGTGAACAGGGGCTGCGTGAGGTTTTGTGCACGGCGGCGGCCGATGTGTTTTTTTTCATCAGCAACGGTCACGGCGCGTGGGAGGCCTGCATCGTCAACCTGCTGCCGCCGGGTGCTGCGGTGCTCATTCCAGGCACCGGCCACTTTTCGGAATCGTGGGCTGTGCAGGCCGAAGCGCTGCGGCGGCGTGTGGTGCGCACACCCTGGGGCGTGGCGCGCAAAAGCCCGCTGGCCTATCGCAAGTTTTGTGGCACCCCGCCGCAGACTTTGCTCGCCGGCCTGGAAGCCGCGCTGGCATTGATACGGCAAGCAGGCCTGCCGCAGGTGCTGGCGCGCCACCGGTTGCTGATGCAGCTGGTGCACGCGGCGGTGCAGGGCTGGGCCGAGGGTGGCGCGCTCGATTTTTTTGGCCGCCTGCCGGCCAGCCGGTCCAGCGCGGTAACCACCATCACGGTGCCGGCCGGCACCGATGTGGACGCCCTGCGCGCGGTGGCGCGTGAAGATTCCCAGGCCGCTTTTGCAGGTGCGCTTGGCCCGCTGCAAGGGCGCGGGTTTCGCATCGGCCACCTGGGTGACCGGAACCCGGCCACGATGCTGGGCTGCCTGGGCGCCGTGGAAGCCGCCTTGCAGGCGCAGCGCATACCCATCGGCAGCGCCGTGCAGCGTGCGGCGGCGGCGCTGGCGCGCAGCGCCAGGGCGCAACAGCTTTGACGGCCAGCCGGACCCGAGTCGGGTTATCTTCCAGCCTTTGGCTGATGATGGCCAGCAAACCAGGAGAGTTTTCCCATGTCTCGCATGTCTGAATTGATGGTTCGCGCATTGGGCGCTGCCGTGGCCGCTTTGATGGCCACCGCAGCCGGCGCTGAGAGTTTTGCTTCTTCGGCCAGCAGCGCGGGTTCGAAGTCGGTGGGCAGCTTGTCCGATTCACTCACCGGGTCGAGCAACAGCTCATCGGGCGAGCGCAAGGTGGCGGCAGGCACCTACCGCATCGAACAGCTGGCCGATATCGCCGACAAACCCGGGCATGTTCGGCTGCACCTGCAGGCCACAGC
>JAYUPP010000268.1:0-8937 GCA_043760045.1 Betaproteobacteria bacterium | reverse complement strand
CGTCCAAACCATCGAACCTGAACTCGGCCGGCAGACGCACCGCCTGGCTGCCACCATTCACAAACAGCTTCGCGGTCTTGTTGGTCATTGCAGATTCCCTGGGCAGTTGCGCATGCAGTCCGCGCTGACTCAAGCAGCCGTCGCGATGCCGCGACGGGGATCACCTTGCTGCGCTCACCCTGCTCGAGCTGCTCCAGCAGCTGCCCCCAGCCCTTCAATGCCGCTTTACGCTCGGCGAAGTAGTCGTGGCGGTTGTAGATGCCTTCCACGCCCTTGAGCTTGTGGTTCAGGCAGCACTCTGCAACGTGCGGATCGACGCCGAGCGCGGCGCGGTGGGTGCGCGTGGTGCGGCGGAAGTCGTGCGTGGTGAAGTGCGGCAGGCCGTGTTTGACCTTGCCCATTGCGACGCCGATCGTCGACTCGCAGATGGTCGGCAGCATGCGGCTTTGCATCTTGCGCGCCGGCAGCACCCAGTTCGAGTCCAGCGCCAGCCGATGAAACTCGCGCAGCCAGTCCACACTCACGGTCGGCAGTGGGATGTCGATGGGCTGGCCGGTCTTGGTTCGTTCGCCGGGCAGACATAAACACTGGGTTTGCGGGCCGTTTGGGGGTGCCATCGGATGCCGTGAAACCCTACTCGATGTTTTGCACCTGCTCGCGCATCTGCTCGATCGCCACCTTCATGTCTACCGACAGATTGGTGAGCTCCAGCGCCGCGCTTTTGCTGCCCAGGGTGTTGGCTTCACGTTGCAGTTCCTGAATGAGAAATTCCAGCCGCTTGCCGAGTTCGCCGCCCTTGTTGAGCAAGCGCTCAATTTCATCCAGGTGCGAGGCCAGCCGGGTCAGTTCTTCGGCCACGTCGATGCGGATGGCATAACTGGCGGCCTCGCCCAGCGCACGTTCGTGCAGTGCTTGTTCCGGTATCGACACGGGGGCGCCGCTGACGGTTTTAACTTGCGCGAGTGCGTCGTTCCAGCGCTCGAGAAACCGCGCTTGCTGCCGCGCCACCACTTGCGGCAGCAGCGGCGCTGCTTGTGCTGCCAGCGTGCGCAGCAAAGCCACACGCTGCAGCAGCATGGTGGCCAAACGCTCGCCTTCGCGGGCGCGGGCTTCCTGCAGCGCAGTTACGCAGCGGCGCGCCGCGTCCAGCGCCGGCTCGTCAAGTTTATCGGCCGGCGTGGCGCTGCGGCACCATTGCAGCACCTCGTTGACCGACAGCGCGCGCGCCTGCGGCAGCCAACCCTGCACCGAACCCTGCACATGCAGCAGGCGGTTGAACTGCTCGGGGCTGGGCATGCCGAGCGCATTGTCTGCCTCGCGTGCGGTGGCCACGCGCAGTTCGATCTTGCCGCGTTTGAAGCTGGCGCTCAGCAGTTCACGAAGCGCCGGTTCAAGGCCGCGCACTTCGTCGGGTAGGCGCAGCGCCAGGTCGAGAAACCGGCCGTTCACAGAGCGGGCTTCAACGGTCACGGCCGAGGGCGCTGCCGTACTTTCGGACGCCGCGTGGGCGTAACCCGTCATGCTATAAACCGTCATTGCTGCACCGCCGAAAAAGTCACATTCCATTATGTCAAAGCCCAAACCAGCGCCGTTGCCCTCAGGCACCGTGGTCGGGGGCTACACCATCATCAAGAAGCTGGCCGCCGGTGGTTTTGGCGTGGTCTACCTGGCCGAGGGCGAGGGCCAGCAGCAGGTGGCCGTCAAAGAGTATCTCCCGGCTTCACTGGCCGAACGTTCCACCGGCGAACTGACGCCGCGTGTCAAGCCCGACAAACAGCCGCTGTACCGCCTGGGTTTGAAGAGTTTTTTCGAAGAAGGCCGCTCGCTGGCGCAGATCAGCCACCCCAGCGTGGTCAGCGTGCTGAACTTCTTTCGTGAAAACGAAACCGTCTACATGGTGATGAACTACCTGCAGGGCGACACGCTGCAGGATTTCATCGTCACCGCGCGCGACCTGAAGCGTGACAAGGTGTTCCGCGAAAGCAGCATCCGCAGCCTGTTTGACGAGATCTTGCGCGGCCTGCGCATCGTGCACCAGCACAAGATGCTGCACCTGGACATCAAGCCCGCGAACGTGTTCGTGACGAATGACAACAAGGCCGTGATGCTGGACTTTGGCGCTGCGCGCGAGGTGCTGTCCAAAGAAGGCAACTTCATCCGCCCGATGTACACGCCAGGCTTTGCTGCGCCCGAGATGTACCGCCGTGACGGCACGTTGGGCCCATGGACCGACATCTACGCCATCGGCGCCTGCATCTATGCCTGCATGCAGGGCTACCCGCCGAATGATGCACCCCAGCGGCTGGAAAAAGACCGCCTGGGCCTGAGCCTGTCGCGGCTGCGCAATGTCTATTCCGACAACCTCATTGAGGTCACAGAATGGTGCATGGCGCTGGACCCGCTGGCGCGGCCACAAAGTGTGTTTGCCCTGCAAAAAGAACTGTCACGCGAAACCGAACGTCGTTACACGAAGCTGAGTTTCAGCGAGCGGTTGAAACTACAGTTGGAAACGCTGAAGACCGGTGCCAAAACATGATGGGCGCCCTTTGGCTTGCTGCAGCGGCGCTGGCGGGCCGGCGCGGCCTGCTTCCAATTCACGACTCCAGTGCATGGTGCGGGGCAGCGCCCTGAATCAAGAATTTTTCCACATGAAAGGCGGTTGATGCGTTTTTCCGTGTACCAGATCAGCCGCAAGGGTGGCCGCGAGAAAAACGAAGACCGCATGGGTTACTGCTACACCCGCGACTCGGGCCTGTTTGCGCTGGCTGACGGCATGGGCGGCCACCCCGAAGGCGAAGTGGCTTCTCAACTGGCGCTGCAAACCTTGTCGGCCATGTTCCAGCGCCAGGCCAAGCCCAGGCTTGAACAGCCGCTGCGATACCTGCACGACGGCATCACTGCAGGGCACCATCAGCTGCTGCGTTATGCCACCGAACGTTCGTTGATGGACACGCCGCGCACCACGGTGGTGGCTTGTGTGCTGCAAGGCAATGCAGCTTATTGGGCGCACTGCGGCGACTCGCGGCTGTATCTGGTGCGCGGCGACAAGCTGGTGGCGCGCACACGCGACCATTCCTATTCAGAACTGCAGGACACGCTGTCGCAGGTGGTGCCCATGGGCGACCGCGTCAACCGCAATGTGCTGTTCACTTGTTTGGGTAGCCCGGGCAAGCCGGTGATCGACACCTCGGGCCCCTTGCTGGTGAAACCCGGCGACCGGCTGCTGCTGTGTTCAGACGGCCTGTGGGGCATGGTGCCTGACGCCACCATCACCGACATGATCTCGCGCGAACCCATCAGCACGGCCGTGCCCGAGCTCGTGGACCTGGCGCTGCGCACCGGCGGTGAACGCTGCGACAACGTCACCGTGCTGGCGGTGGAATGGGAAGCCGCCGAAGAGGCTGAAAACCCCGGCGCGGTGTCCACCTTGTCTTTGGGTGACGATGTTTTTGCTTCCACCATCCAGGCCAGCCTGGGCAGCGGTGCGGTGGTGGACGAACTGGACGAAGCCGAGATAGAACGCAGCATCCGCGAAATCAACGAGGCGATACAAAAAAGCTCCAAGAAACGCCGTTGAAAAAGGCCCGCAGCAGGCCCACAGCAGCGCCGGTTCAGCCCGCGACGTGCAGCGATGACAATCCGGGGTTGATGCCCGATTTTTCGCTTGTTCATTGCTCCAAGGACGCGCCATGACTTTTGCCCGCTCGGCTGCCCGCCGTCACGATGACTTGCGCCCAGTGACGCTGCAGCGCCACTACACCCGCCACGCCGAAGGTTCGGTGCTGGTGAGTTTTGGCCACACCCAGGTGCTGTGCACCGCTTCCGTGGAAGAAAAAGTGCCGCCGCACAAACGCGGCAGCGGCGAAGGCTGGGTGACGGCCGAATACGGCATGCTGCCGCGCGCCACCCACACCCGCAGCGACCGTGAAGCCGCACGCGGCAAACAAAGCGGTCGCACGCAGGAGATTCAGCGTTTGATCGGCCGCAGCCTGCGCACGGTGTTCGACCTGAAGGCTTTGGGTGAGCGCAGCATCCTCATCGACTGCGACGTGCTGCAGGCCGACGGCGGCACGCGCACTGCCGCCATCACCGGCGCTTTTGTGGCGGCCCACGACGCGGTGAGTGTGCTGCTCAAGCAGGGCCGCATCACCGCCAGCCCGATCCGCGACTTTGTGGCTGCGGTGTCAGTGGGTGTGGTGCAAGGCTCGCCGGTGCTCGACCTGGAATACACCGAAGACTCGGCCTGTGACACCGACATGAATGTGGTGATGACGGCTGCTGGTGGTTTTGTTGAAGTGCAGGGCACCGCAGAAGGTGCACCGTTTTCACGTCAGGAAATGGACCGTTTGCTGGCCCTGGCCGACAAGGGCATCCGTGAACTGGTGGCGCTGCAGCGCGCCGCATTGGCCGGCTGATGGATTGCAGGCGATGACGGCTGAATCGCCGCTGGCTTTGCGTCTGGTTCTGGCATCCAACAACGCCAAAAAGCTGGCCGAGTTGCGCGCCCTGCTGGGTGGCCTGGCGGTGCATTTGGTGCCGCAGGCAGAGCTGGGCATCGCTGAGGCCGAAGAGCCGCACCACACCTTCATCGAGAACGCACTCGCCAAGGCCCGCCACGCGGCGTTGGCCAGCGGCGGCGCTGCGCTGGCCGATGACTCGGGCCTCTGTGTCGATGCGCTGGGCGGCGCGCCGGGTGTGATTTCGGCCCACTACGCGGGTGTGGTGCAAGCCGCTGGTGGCCGTGAAGCACAGCGCCGCGCGCAAGACGCGGCCAACAACGCGCGCTTGTTGGCCCGGCTGCACGGCCAGGCCGACCGCTCGGCGCACTTTGTCTGCGCGCTGGTGGCGGTGCGTCTTGCCGAAGACCCGCAGCCGCTGGTGGCCGTGGGCCGCTGGCCCGGCCGGGTGCTGCTGGCGCCGCGTGGTGAACAGGGGTTCGGTTACGACCCGCTGATGTGGCTGCCCGAGCAAGGTTTGACGGTGGCCGAGATGAACAGCGAAGTGAAAAACCAGCACAGCCACCGCGCGCGTGCGATGACCCAGTTGTGGCAGCAATTGCGTGCCGTGTGGCGGCTGTGAAGACCGCGCCGGATGACCCGGCGGCAGGCGCGACTGCAGTCGCCGCCAGCGTCGAACATTACCTGCGCCCCGGCACCCTGAACCTGCGCCAGCTGCCACCGCTGTCGTTGTATGTGCACCTGCCTTGGTGCCTGAAAAAATGCCCTTATTGCGACTTCAACTCGCATGAGTTGATGGCCGCGCCGCCTTCCTCGATGCCGGCTACGTCCTCGGTTCCAACAGCAGGCTTGGCACTCGACGCAGCGCTTGAAACCCGCTATCTCGACGCCCTGCGCAGCGACCTCGAAAGCAGCCTGCCGCTGATCTGGGGCCGCCGTGTCGTCAGCGTGTTCATCGGCGGCGGCACGCCCAGCCTCTTTTCACCGGCGGGCATCGACCGGTTGCTGGCCGACATCCGTGCCCGCGTGCCGCTGGAGCCCGGCGCCGAAATCACGCTCGAGGCCAACCCGGGCACCTTCGAGCGCCAGCGCTTCAAAGCCTTCCGCGCGGCAGGCGTGACGCGCCTGTCAGTCGGTGTGCAGAGTTTTGACGATGTGATGCTGGCCCGTTTGGGGCGCGTGCACAGCGCACAGCAGGCACGCGCCGCGCTCACCGAAGCCGCTGAAAACTTCGACACCTTCAACATCGACCTGATGTATGCGCTGCCGGGCCAGACCCTTGCGCACCTGGCCACTGAGCTGGACGCGGCGCTGGCCTTGCAGCCGCCGCACCTGTCGATTTACCACCTGACCATTGAAGCCAACACGCGCTTCGCGCTGCAGCCCCCGGTGCTGCCCGGGGACGATCTGGCCAGCGACATGCTGGACCTGATCACCGAGCGCACCGCAGCAGCCGGCCTGCAGCGCTACGAAGTCAGCGCCTTTGCCCGCCCCGGCCACCGCTCGGCCCACAACTTGAACTACTGGCAGTTTGGTGACTACCTGGGGCTGGGCGCCGGCGCGCACGGCAAGCTGAGTTTTCCGCACCGTGTGCTGCGCCAGGTGCGCTGGCGCGAACCCCAGGCCTACATGCGGCAGGCGCTGCAGGGCCAGGCGGTGAGCAACGCGCATGAAGTGGCGCGGCGCGACCTGCCGTTTGAATTCATGATCAACGCCCTGCGCCTGCGTGAAGGGTTTGCTCTGGCCGACTTCATGCGCTGCACCGGGCTGCCGCTGTCGGCGGTGCAGCAGCCGCTGGCCACCGCGCGGCAGCGGGGTTTGCTGCTCTGGGATGAAAGCACCGACCACGTGGCGCCTACGGCGCGTGGTTTTGACTTTTTGTCGGATCTGCAAACCTTGTTCTTGCCTGATGGCGGCGCGGCGCGAAAGGCCGAGGGCGGCACTGCGGTGATGGCTGTCGCAGGCCTGAAACGGCCGCGCGCATGAGTGCTCAGGTCGAAAGCCCTGGTATGCAAGCGCAGGTGTGAAAGCCCTGCTCAGACGCGTGTAGACGTTGCGCCGGAATGTGTGCGCAGCCATTCCGGCAAACGCGGCGCCAGCCGGGCCAGCGGCAACACCTCGTGCACTGCGCCGTGCGCAATGGCTTCACGTGGCATGCCAAACACCACCGGCGTTGGCCGCAGTCGCATCAGGCGCCCCAGGAATTCCAGCCCGTCCATGCGCGGCATTTCCACATCCAGCGTGATGACGTCAGGGTTGAGGTCGCGAATCATGTCGCGCGCAATCAAGGGGTCGGCGGCTGCGCCGACGCAGCACATGTCGCTTTGCTGGTTGATGATTTCGGCCCGCAAGCTGCGCACCAGCGCCGAGTCGTCGACCACCATAACGCGGATCTTCTTGTTGGTGCCGCTTGCGCTGACCACCGCGTCGCCGCCAAACACCTTGGCCTTCATCGCGGCGCGGCTGGCACCGCGCTGCAGCAGCTGGGTGATCAGCGGGTCCATCGCAAGGTCGCCATAACGTGCGCTGGCGGCCTGGCCACCGCCGTCGGGCAGCAAGAAGTGGTTTATGCCACGCACGCGCAGTTCAGCATCCCAGACGCAGGCCGCGATGCAGGAATCCTGCGTGGTGGTAATCACGAGGTCGGTGTCAGTGACGTAAAACTCGCCGGGTAGCACCTTGACTGCAGGCGCATCGAACCGGGGATCGACATGAAAAAACGAAGCCTCGCCGGCGCGGCGGGGGTGGCCTCTGAGCTGTTCCACCGGCTGGGCCGCAGAACCTGCGGCGGCCATGGGCAGACTGGGTGGGGGCACCCGCAGCTGCGCTCGCCGGCACCGCGCTCACAAGCGCTCGTAGATGGTCTTGCCGCGCAACCTGAACAGGTCGCTGGCGTCGGTGAAGTTTTCCGCGTGGCCGACGTAGAGCAGGCCACCCGGTTTCATCCGGCCGTGCATGCGCTTGAGCACCGTGCGCTGCGTGGCCGCGTCAAAGTAAATCATCACGTTGCGGCAGAACACCAGGTCGAAGAGCTCGCCCAGTTCCGACCACGACGGTGTCATCAGGTTGAAGGCCTGGAACGCCATCAGGCGCAACAATTCGGGCCTGACCTTGATGCAAGCTCAGTGTGTCGAACGCGCCCCCGGTCAGCGGCCCGAGAAGGCCTGCGCAAAGGCGCCATTTCCAGGGCCTGAGCTCGAAGAGCCGCCTGCTAAACTTGTTCGCTGTTGCTACCGGCCCACGGCTGCTTGGTCAGGCACTTTGAATCTTCCATACCAACCGACACCGGGGGTGCGAACCACGGCCCCTGCGGTCCCTGCCGCTTCTGCCATTGGCGCCGGTCAGCCCGCACTTCCAGCCGTGGATGGCACCCGCTTTGACCGTGCGCTGCAGCTGTTGGCGCAGTCGGGCCGGGCCCTGCCGCCAGGTCCGCCAGGCGGGCCGGAATGGGTGGCTGCACTCGTGGACGCGCTCGTAGACCTGTCCAGCCGCGACGCCCTGACCGGCCTGGCCAATCGCCGCGCTTTTGAACTTGCAGTCGCGCGCGAAGTGGACCGTGTGGCGCGCAGTGGCGAGTCGGCGCTGCTGCTGACGCTGGACATCGACCACTTCAAGCGCGTGAACGACACCTGGGGCCATGCCGCCGGTGACCAGGTGATCAAAGCGGTGGCGCAGGCTTTGATGGACAGCGTGCGCCCGATGGACCTGGTGGCCCGCGTGGGCGGTGAAGAGTTCGCGATCATCCTGCCCAACTGCGCAGTGGCTTTTGGCCAAACCGTGGCCGAGCGCGTGCGCCAGCGTGTGCAGGGCATGCCCATCATGCTGTCAGCGCTGGCGGCATTGCCGGCGGTGGCGGGCAGCGCGCCGCCGCTGCAGGTCACCATCAGCGTGGGCGGTGCTTTTGCCCCGCAATGGGTGCGCTCCACCCCCAGCCTGTGGCAGGAGCGGGCCGACCAGCAGCTCTACCAGGCCAAGGCCAGCGGCCGCAACCGGGTGTGCCTGGAGCCGACCGCGGTGTCGCTCGTCAGCAGTGAAGAAAAGCGGCTGCTGTTCGAGACGTTTCAGATCCAGGACCCCGAATGAGCGTTACCCCACCGCAGCACACACCTTCTCCGCGCATCATTGCCGTCACCAGCGGCAAGGGCGGCGTGGGCAAGACTTTTGTTTCAGCCAACCTGGCCGCAGCGCTGGCGCGTGGCGGCCGCAAGGTGCTGGTGCTGGACGCCGACCTCGGCCTGGCTAACCTTGATGTGGTGCTGAACCTGTTTCCGAAGATCACGCTGCACGACGTGTTCACCGGCAAGAGCCTGCTGGCCAACGCCATCCTGCCCGCGCCGGGTGGCTTCTCGGTGCTGCTGGCGGGCTCGGGCATGGTCGAGTATTCGCGCATGACACCCGAGGTGCGCGATCAACTGCAGCGCGTGATCGACGAGGTCGAGCCCCAGTTCGACCATGTGCTGCTCGACACCGGCGCCGGCAT
>JAYUPP010000267.1:0-3440 GCA_043760045.1 Betaproteobacteria bacterium | reverse complement strand
AAGGACGCGCCACCTGCCCCCCGCATTCAGGGGGATGTTTTCTTTGTTTTTTGAACTATTCCGAACTTAGGTCTTGTTTGTGCTCAGCCGATGCTCTTTTGACGGCCTCAGCGACCCGCTGCCCTGGCGTCGTGCGACCCGGCGGACCACGGGTCGACAATTCCGTCCTCAGGCGTCAATGACCGCTCCACCTGGGCAGCAGGGTTGCGAGGCCTGACTGGGAAGTGGGCACCTGGAGAGCAAACAGGCCACGCCCAAGGGCGTGGCCTGTTTTCAACTGCTGCCAACCGGCCTGGACCGGGCGGGCAGCGCAGTCAGGGCAGTCAGGGCGCCATGATGGTGACGCTGAGCGGCACCGCCGCCGTGCCCGTGTAAGCCAAACCGCTGCCGCTGATGCCGCCTACCGAAAACACCGTGCTGGCGGCCCGATTGGACAGGTTGCCGGTGGCGATGCTGCAACTGCCGCTGGTTGCGGTGGTGCAGCTGACGGCGGAACCGCCAACGGTGAAGCCGCCGCTGACCACAGCCCCGGCCACCGCAGCGCCGGCCGCGTCACGCACCGCGATCACCACCGTAGCGCGCCAACCTTTGCGCACCGTGGCGGCGGAACCCGTCAATGCGCTCACCGATACAGCGCGCGTAGGCGTTGGCGTCGGCTCGGGTGTCGGGTTCAGCACCACATCAACGGTGCTGAACAGCAGCTTGTTCGGTGAGCCGGCGCCGGCGCTCGTGACGACACCGGCGGTTGCCACCGACTTCAGGGCTTCAGCCACCTGGGCCGGCGTGGCGCTGGGCTGCAGCTGCAGCAATTGCGCCACAGCGCCGGCCACGAACGGCGCGGCCATCGAAGTGCCGCTGCCGAAGGAGCTGGCGGTGTTGGACCCGATGGTCGCGCTGAGAATGCCCGAGCCGGGTGCGAACAAGTCGAGGCAAGTGCCGTAGTTTGAATACGAAGCCCGCTCGTCGGTGGTGGTGGTGGCGCCCACGGTCAGCGCCGAGGGCTCCCGCGATGGCGAAGCCGTGCACGCATCGGCAGCAGAGTTGCCGGCTGCGACCACCATGGTCACACCCAGGCCCACCAGCTTGGCCACCGCAGCGTCCATGGTCGACGACGCACTGCCCGCCAGCGACAGGTTGGCCACCGCCGGGCGACGCAGGTTCTTGGCCACCCAGTCCAGCCCGGCCACAAGGCCGCTGACGCTGCCCGAACCGCCGCAGTCCATCACGCGCACCGGCACCAGCGTCACGTCTTTGGCCACGCCCCAGCTTGCAGAGCCCACGATGCCCGCCACATGCGTGCCGTGGCCATTGCAGTCGGCCGTGCCGTTGCCGTCAAGGATGCCGGTGTAGCCGGCAGCGACGCGGCCACCAAAGCCCTCGTGCGTGGCCAGGATGCCCGTGTCCACCACATAGGCCGTTACGCCGCTGCCGGTGGCGCCGTAGTTGTAGGTGACGGACAGCGGCAACGCGTGTTGGTCGATGCGGTCCAGCCCCCAGGGCGCTGCGGTCTGCGTGGTCTGGCGCACCGCGATCGGTTGGTCGACTTCAACGCTGTCCACCAGAGGATGGCGTTCCATTGCCTCCAGGAAAGCATCGGCTGCGGCGTCGGGCAAGGTGGCGGCGAAGCCCTGCAGAACATGGGTGTAGGTGTGGTTGAGCTTGCCGCCCCGGCCGGCCATCGCCGACTGCGCATGTGACGAGACGCTGTCCAAGCCGTCCTTGAAACGCACGATGTAGTGGCGGAAGACCTGGTTCGAATTCCCTGGCCGGGTTACCACTGCCGGGCTGGCGACGCCGACGGTCGGCTGCACCGTAGTTGATGCGCCAACCACCGCGCCGGACGTCGAAGCCCCCGCTTCGGCCGTTCTGGACAACTGATTCAGCACCCCGGACACCGACACCGGCCCTTGGCGCCCAGCCGCAGACAACACGGTCAGCGCTTGCGGCAGTTTGCCGTTGACTTTGCTCAACGTGGCGGCCAGCTGTTCAACGCCCGTCAAGCCACCGTCGCTGCGCGCCGCGTCGGCCACCTGTTGCCCCGTTTCACCCAGGGCGACCGCCACGACGCGCGCGGTGTCGCGCAGCGCCCGGTCGGGCACGGCCACGAAGTCGCTCATGGGGTCTTTGTTGCCAAGTTGCAGGCGCTCGGCCACCACCGCGCGGGCCTGCGCCAGGGTCTTGCCCTGCAGCATCAGCTCGCCCGTCACCAGGGTGGTCAGCGGGCTCATGAACACCGTGGCCTGCGTGGGCAACGCAGCCGGCGCCGAAGCGGCTGCATCCACGGCCGGCGCCGGCAGATAGGCCGCCAGAGGCGACATCAGCGTGAAGCCCCTGCGCCCTGCAGCCAGCAAGTCGAGCCCGCCATCGTCGGCATCGCGTGCGTTGGAAGGCACGTGCGTGACCAACACCGCAGCGGCGACCTGGGCTGGCGTCAAACCGCTGGCCACCAGACTGAAACGGCCGTCAGCGGTGGTGGGCGCCGACAGCGGCTCCTGCTCGTCGTGCACCTGGTTGGCGTTGAGGTCGAGGAACACGCGTGCGCCCTCGATGGGGCCGTCAACGACCGCACCCGACAGCGTCAACGTTGACAGCGCGACGGTGGTGCCGGTGCTGGTCGCGGCCTCGGTGGATGCGCCAGCCGCGACGGCCGGCGCCGCAGGCGATCCGCCACCCCCGCCCCCACCGCAGCCCTGCAAGGCCGCCAGCGCGGTGGACATCAAAAGCGCCCAGCCGGCGCGGCGCGGCGCCGCTGGCATCCGCTGCGAGCAGGAGCTGATCGCTGATTGAATGGAGAACTGCCGTGCGACGGCAAGTGCCGGGCGCGAATTTCGTCTGGTCATAAAAGGCCTCGTTGTTGTCTGGACAAAGGAGGCCGGCAAGGGCTGACGGGCCTTTCGCCGGCAACCCCGCTACCGTGGCCGCTGCCCCCCATGCACAGTGGCATCGGGTGCGGCGGCTGTAGGCCGGAGGCTTTGCGTCTCAACCTTTCGGCTGATTTGCCAATGGGTCAGGCCCGCATTCTAGGGGTTGCGATAAAGGCCCCGGTGTGCTTGCCTAAAAAACGGCGGTCGAATGTCACGAAGTCGGCGGCGGCCGCAGCGGCAGCGCCATCCACTGGCGTGTGAACGCTCGGGCGTGGCAGCACCACAGGACAATCGTGTGGTTGTGCAGTTCCGCAGTTCCGCAGTTCTGCAGTTCTGCAGTTCCGCAGTTCCGCAGATCGGCAATTGCCCAGTTGCGCGGCCCTGCGCCGCGCCCGCCGAGCCTATCAACACCGGGGTTGGAATGGATCGTTTTTCGTCCCTCTTGGGCGCCACCGCGCCGCCGGCTTTTGCGGCAGAACCTGGCCGCAAGCTGGTTTTTGCCATTGCTGGCCTGCACGCGCTGTTTCCGCTGCTGTGGTTGCTGGGTGTGTGGCGCAACGGCCCAACGCCCACCGA
>JAYUPP010000266.1:0-3442 GCA_043760045.1 Betaproteobacteria bacterium | reverse complement strand
TGCTCGCCATAGCCGGGCTATGGCTGTGCTTTGCGCCTGGATTGGGCACGTTTTGACGCGCCTCTCGGGCACGCTCGAAAAACTCTCAACCTCTGAGTGCAGCCGGTCAAGCCTTGGGCACGAATGACAGCGGCCGCCTAAACCTGCCATTCGATGTCTGGCCAAGCGGATGGCCGCAGTGTCTAAGACACCGGCGGGACAACGACTGTCACGCCAGCTTCACTGAACAGAACTCCTGTGTCCGCCCGAGGGCCTGAAGACGTGCGCGAAACACCTGCTGTTACGACCGCCTCGACTACTACGAAGTCAACTTCAACGGCGCGGTCGCGGCGGTCACTTCCCGGCCCCCGGATACTGTGCCCAAGCCTGCATCATCTCGGCCCTGCGGTCGAACATATCGCCCCGTCGATAGGCGGCCTCTACCTTGCCGCCGATGGCATGCGCAAGCGCCATCTCTGCCAGGTCGCGTGGGTAGTTCGTGCGTTCCGCGGCCCAGTCTCTGAACGTACTTCGGAACCCGTGCGGCACGGCGGACACGTCAAGCCTGCGCAGCACTGCCAACAACGTCATGTTGGAAAGCGTGCCCCCGCGTGGCGCCGCAAACACCAGCGGTGGTGGGCCGCACGTTCAACCTGCTGTTCAACCCGGCGCACCCGTCCTTGTACCCATGCGCCAGCCAGTGCACCGCGTTTGCACGCGCGCGCAGGCTTCGTGACCGGGCTGCATGCCGCTGCACAATGCGCACAACATGACCCGCGCAAACAAGCTGTTTCCTGGCTGCCTGGCTGCTTTGCCGGGTCGGGTCTTGGGCCTGGTGGTTGGACTGGTGGTGGGCTTGATGCTGGCGGGCTGCGCCACCCGGGCGGTGGATGTGAAGCCCTTGCCCGCCAACGCGGCCGACTTCGCGCTGTGGGGCTGCGACCGCATTCATGACGAGTCCGACCGCGTGCAACAGCAGGCGGCCGAGCTGGCTTATGCGGTGGACGAAAGGGCCGGGCAGAACATCATGGCTCTGGGCCTGGGTGTCACGGTTTTCTGGCCCGCGATGCTGGCCATGCGCCCGGTGGGTCTGGAAGCCGAAGAGCTGGCGCGCCACAAGGGCCGTTACGAGGCTTTGCAGCTGGCTGCTGCGCGCCAGCAGTGTGCGCCGCCAACACCCGCGCTGCCGCCTGCACAAGCGGCACAACTGCCGGTGGCGCTGGGTGAGCGGCTGGTCTACGAAGTGCGCAGCCGCGCGCGCGGCCCGCTGACTTTGCAGGTGCTGCAGGTGGCGGCGCTGCGCCGCGCTGAATTCGAGTACGAAGCCGCCGCTGCGGTGGGCGCTGCGGCGCCTGATCTGCCCGGCGGCACCTGGGTGCAAGACCGCGCCGGCAACGTGCTGCAGGCGCCGCCCGGGGCGATGCGCTGGCCGCATTTTTTGCGGTCAGAAATGGCGCTCGGCCAAGTGACGGCCGGCAACATCGTGCTGGTCGGTGACCCCGACGCGCGTGCCCGCATGCGCGGCCAGGTGGTGGCGGTGGGACCCCAAACCGTGGCCGGGCGGCGCTTCGATGTCGCCGTGGTTGAACTCTTTGGCGACGCGCCGGGCGGCGAGGCCTACACGCGTGTGGAAGGGGCACTGGTCATCGACCGTGCCAGTGGTGTGCTGCTGCGGCTGGACCTGCGCAGCGCCAACCCCGCGTTTCAGGTGCAGCGGCGGCTGCTGCGCGTGGACGCGGCGGCTGCTGCTTCTGGCGTGCCGCCCCGCGCCGCGCCGTGACGGCGCCTGCACACGGCCGCAGGTTGCGCTGCCCACTACAGTTCTTTACCCGCTGCGCACAGTGGCGCGACAGAGCACCGGCACCATGGCTGTCATCGAAAACCGGCCCCACAGGAGTGCTGACATGAGACGAGCCCAAACCACGAATACCCGCCACCAACCCTGGCGTCTGATGATGGCCGTCAGCGCCATTGCGCTGTGCGCAGGCCTCACGCAAATGGCCTGGGCACGGCCTTTTGATGGCCCCGGCGGGCACGGTGGTGGCCCTGGTGGCCACGAGATGGGTGGCTCGCCGCGCCACATGGAACGTCTGCTCGACGTGGTCCAGGCCACGCCTGAACAGCGCAGCCAGATCAAGCAGATCGGCGATGCCGCGCGCACCGACGTGAGCGTGCAGCGCGAAGCCAGCCGCAAGCTGCATGAGCAAAACCGGGCCCTGTTTGCACAACCCACGGTAGACGCGCGCACGGCCGAAACTTTGCGCCAGCAAATGCTGGCGCAGCATGACCAGATGAGCAAACGCATGTTGCTGATGAAGCTGGACATCAGCCGTGTGTTGTCGCCCGAGCAGCGTGCGCTGCTGGCTGAGCGCATGAAGAAGCGCAGTGAAATGATGCAGCGCCACCGCCAGGAACGTGTTGGCGTGGACCAGAACCGCAGCTAAGTTCCATGATCCGGGGCACCGCCCCGGATCATGGAGCACTGCCACATTCAGCGCTGCACCTGCCGAGCAAGCACGCCCGATGCCCCGACTGCTGCTGATCGACGACGACCTGCGCCTGGCCGACATGGTCAGCAGTTACCTGCAGCGCCACGGTTTTGAAGTGGAAACGGTGGGCTCGTTGCAAGCCGGCCGTCAGCGGCTGGCGCAGGGCGGTTTTGATGTCCTGCTGCTGGACCTGATGCTGCCCGACGGCGACGGCCTGGACTTCACGCGCGAGCTGCGCAGCCAGCCGCGCAGCCGCCGCTTGCCGCTGCTGATGCTGACCGCGCGCGGCGAGCCTACCGACCGAGTGGTGGGCCTGGAAATGGGCGCTGACGACTACCTGCCCAAACCTTTTGAGCCGCGTGAACTGCTGGCGCGCGTGAAGGCCTTGTTGCGCCGCGCGGCACCCGACACCGGCGACGACGCGGTGCTGGTGTTTGGCCGCCTTGAAGTGGACCTGGGCGCGCGGCAGGCGCGCGTGGCGGGCCAGCCGTGTGACCTGACGAGCCACCAGTTTGACCTGCTGGCCGTGCTGGCGCGCAGCCCCGGCCGCGTGCTCAGCCGCGACCAGATCATGGACACGCTGAAAGGCCATCCGCTGGAAGCTTTTGACCGCAGCATCGATGTCCACATCTCGCGCATCCGCGCCGTCATCGAAGACGACGCCAAGAACCCCAAACGGGTGCTGACGGTGCGCGGCGCCGGTTATGTGTTTGCCAGGAAACAAGATGCCGATTGAGGGCCGGCGCGCTGCTGCCGGCGCGCCGGACTGCGGCCACCACACCCGCATGCTTGACTCTGACCCCGTTCGGACTGAGAGGCTGAGAGTCTTTCGTTCATGCCCGCTTTGCACGCCTAAACGCACCCACTCGTCGTTACAAATGCTCGCCATAGCCGGGCTATGGCTGTGCTTTGCGCCTGGATTGGGCACGTTTTGACGCGCCTCTCGGGCACGCTCGAAAAACTCTCAACCTCTG
>JAYUPP010000265.1:0-8967 GCA_043760045.1 Betaproteobacteria bacterium | reverse complement strand
TCTCTCTCTCTCTCTCTCTCTCTCTCTCTCTCTCTCTCTCTCTCTCTCTCTCTCTCTGGAAGGCAGAGGAAGCCGAACTTACTTCCTCTCCCTTCAAGGGCGAGGGAGCTCAGTCAAGGTCGCTGCACAACGGCTTGGGACAGACGTTCGGCGAAGCGCCACAAGGCCAGGCGGTGGGCCACCACCAGGGCTTCGGTGTCGGTGCCCGCGATGGCCGCATTCACTGTTTCCACCTGCGTTGAAACCCGCGTCGCCCCGCCCGCAGGGCCTGTTGCATCCGACACCGTCCAGCGCGCCTGCAATTGCACGCTGCTGCGCGCTGCATCGGCCTGCAGCACCAACAGTTCCACGCGCAACTGGCGCTGCACCAAAAGCCCGGCCGGCAGCGGCGCCACCCACAGCCGGCCGTTGCCCAGCAGCGCTGCCAGGTCCTGGCGCAGCAGGCGCGGCACGGCGTCGCGCAGCGGTTCGGCCCAGCGGTGCCCCGCCAAGGCCTGCACGCCGGCCTGGCCGCTGGCAACAATGATGGCGTCGCGTTCCAGCAGTTCGGGGATGGCCACCGGCAGCAGCAGTTGGACGTTAGGCATGGCAGCCGCAGCAGTGCCAGCTGCTGCCGCTGGCAGGGCAACGGGTGGCGCAGCGCGCAGCTGGTAAAGCTGTGGGGGCGGCACCGGCGTGCCACAAGCCGCCAGAAAAATGAGCGCTGCCAGCCCCTTGAGCACGCGCACGGGAAGGTGTGCAGCAAGCGCCACGGTGAGCAGACGCATGCGGTTCATGGTGGGGCCTCCCGGCCGCGAATCAGTGACTGCGGCTGTTGTTCAATTTGATCGGCCAGCGCGCGCACCGCGCGTGCAGCGCGCGACACATCGGCCATCGCACGCTGCACACTTTGCAGGCTGGCGCTGTCGTCGCCGGTGGCGGCGCGCAAGGCGGTGGCGGTGCGTGCCAGTTCGTCGGCGGCGCCCAACACGCTGCTGTGCAGCGGCGAGCCCGGCGCGAGCAGGGTTTCGGCGCGCCCGGCTGCGGCGCCCACGCGGTCTGAGGCGCTGCCCAGGCGGTCGGCAGCGCCAGCCACACGCTCGGTCATGCGGTCGGCTGCGGTGCCGATGCGTGCCGATGCGTCACCGGCACGCTGCAGCGTACCGCGTGCGCTGTCGGCCAGCGCCGGCACCTGCCGGTCCAGCGAAGTGGCCAGCCGCTGCAGTGCGCTGCTGGCCTGGGTCAGCTCGGCCAGCACCTGTTTGATCTCGGGCCCGGCCACCAGGCCGCGCGCTGCGGCCAGCGTGGCGCTGAGGTCTTGCGACATGCGGTCCACATCAACCCGGTCCAGCTGTTCCTGCAGGCTTTGGAAGCGTGTCAGCGAGGTCGGAATTTCCACCAGACCGTCGCTGCGCGCGGCCGGCGGTGCGCGGCCCTGCACGATCTGCTCGGCCTGCGCCGCGCGGGCCACCGCGCGCAGGTCGAGGTCGATGTACAACTGCCCCGTTAGCAAACTTTGTGTTGCCAGCTGCGCCGACAGGCCCTGCTGCACGAGCGTGGTTAACGCACCCGCTGTGGCACCCGCAGTGCCGCCCGCGTCACGGCCCAGAACCGCCTGCAGCTGCGCGCGGTCGAGCTCGGCCACCACCGGCACCGCAAAACGGCCGTTCACCTGCGTCACGCCGATGGACCGCACGGTACCCAGCCGCACACCGCGAAAAACCACCGGCGCACCCACCTGCAAACCGTAAACCGAGCCGCTGAAATGCATCACCGCGCGGTCACCGGCCTTGAACACCTGCAGCCCGAGCACGGCCACGATGGCGGCCGCCAGCAGGGCAGCACCGAGCACCGCAAACAAGCCAATGCGCAGGGCGTTCGGGCGCGCGATCACGCCGGCTCCTGTTGCACCGGCGCGTCGGCTGGCGGCCGCGCTGGCTGCGGGGGATGCAGCGGGGGATGCAAGCTCGCGCTGGGCAGGTCGCGGCGGCCCCGGCGCAGAAAGTCCAGCACCCGCTGCGGCCCGTGTTGCAGCAAGGCCTGCGGGGTGTCCAGGGCGGTCATGGTTTGCACGGTTTCATCCAGAAAAAGCAGCCTGTCGGCAACAGCCAGCGCGCTGTCGATGTCGTGGGTCACCATCACCACCGTGGTCTGCAACTCGTCCCGCAGCTGCAGCACCAGCGCGTCCAGTTTGGCCGCGTTCAGCGGGTCCAGGCCTGAACCCGGTTCGTCCAGAAACAAGAGCGGCGGGTCGAGCGCCAGCGCGCGCGCCAGCGCTGCGCGTTTCCTCATGCCGCCGCTCAGCTCGGCCGGCATGAGCCCAAACGAATCCCCCAGGCCCACCAGCGCCAGCTTGTGGCGCGCGCGCCGCTCACATTCAGCGCGGCGGTGGCCGCTGAACATCTGCATCGGCAGCATGACGTTTTCGCCCACGCTCATCGCGCTCCACAACGCGCCGGCCTGGAACATCACACCAAAGCGGCGCCGCAACTGCTGCTGTTCGGTGTCGCTGCCGGCATACAAGTCCTGGCCTTCGATCAAGACCCGGCCCAGCGCCGGCGCCTGCAAGCCAATCATGTAGCGCAGCAGCGAACTCTTGCCGCTGCCGCTGGCGCCCAGCATGACAAAAATCTCGCGCGCCTGGATGTCGAAAGTGATGTCATGCAGCACCACCTGCGGGCCATGCGACACGGTCAAGCCCTGCACCTGCACCACGGGCGCGGGCGTCGAAGCGGGGGGCGCGGTGGGCATCGCGGTCGGGTCGTGCAAAGGCGCGGGCAATTCGGGCCTCATGTGTTCAGAAACCCAGGCTCTGAAAGATGATGGTGGTGCCGGCGGCGGCGCTGATGATCCACACCAGCCCCTTGACGACGCCGGCGGTGGTGGCCTGGCCCACCGCTTGCGCGTTACGCCCGGCATGCAGGCCTTCACGGCAGCCCGCCAGCGACAACAAAGCGGCGTAGAGCGTGCCCTTGAAAAGGCCGATCCAGACATGGTTCCAGGTCAGCGCCTGCACCGCGCGGTGCAGGTATTCAGCGGCCGACACCCCGTAAACCATGGTGGCCGGAATCAGCCCGGCCAGCACACCCACCGTGCTGGCATAGGCAATGATCAAGGGCGCCACGATCACCAGTGCCAACAGGCGCGGTATCACCAGGTGGTCGATGGGGTCGACACCCAGCACGCGCAGCGCATCGATTTCTTCGCCCGCTTTCATGGTGGCAATTTGCGCTGCGTAGGCCGAACCCACGCGGCCGGCCAGGATCATGCCCGTCATCAGCCCGGCCAGTTCACGCACCATGCCCACCGTCACCACATCGGCGATGTAGACCTGCGCGCCCATGCGGCCCAGTTGCGAGCCGCCCATGTAGGCCAGCATCAAACCCACCAGAAAACAGGTCAGCGCCACGATGGGCAGCGACAGCGGGCCGGTCTGGTCGATCTGGCGCCACAAGTCGATGCCGCGCATGCCGCTTTTGCCGCGCACCAGGCGCAGCGTGGCCAACAACACTTCGCCAATGAAGCTGGCCGTCTGCAGCGCTTCGCGGCCCCGGCCCTGCAACCACACACCCAGGCGCAACACGGCGCTGTCAGGGGTCGTCACGGGGTCGGGCTGCTGCGCGGCGCGGGCCGCCGGTGTGGTTTCAAGTTTCAAGGTAATGCGCACTGTACCCGGGGCTGTGCGCGGGCTTCGCGGTGCGCGTTTGGGGTATCGACATGCGCGGCAGGCCCAACCGTAAGATCCGCAGCATCACAATCGACAAGCTCGGTATCCACCACACTCCATCAAGGCCAATCACCGATGAACATCGCCCCTGCTGCTGGCCACCACTTTGAGCCGACACGCCGCCAACTGCTGGCCGCAGCCACATTCACAGCCACATTCACAGCCGCACTCACAGCCGCTTTGCCGCCCGCATGGGCCCAAGCCGGCTTTGACCACAGCCACGCGGCTTTCACCGCGCTGCTGAAAAAACATGTGCTGCTGCTGGACGGCGGCAAGGCTTCACAGCTGCGTTATGCCGGCATGGCCAGCGACGCCGCGGCGCTGAAGGCTTACACCGACAGCCTGTCGGCCGTCAGCGCGGCCACTTTTGGAGCTTTCAGCAAAGCGCAGCAGATGGCGTTTTTGATCAATGCCTACAACGCGTTCACGATCGAACTGATCTTGACGCGTTACCCGAAACTGGCCTCCATCCGCGACCTGGGCAGCTTGCTCGCCAACCCCTGGAAGCCGAAGTTCATCAAGCTGCTGGGCACTGAAATGTCGCTCGACAACATCGAACACGACACCCTGCGCGCCAAAGGGCGTTATGACGACCCGCGCATCCATTTCGCAGTGAACTGCGCCAGCATCGGCTGCCCGATGTTGCGTGAAGAAGCCTTTGTGGCCGACAAGCTGGAAGCGCAGCTGGACGAACAGGCCCTGCGTTTCATGAGCGACCGCAGCCGCAACCGTTATGCCGACGGCAAGCTGCAGCTGAGCAAAATCTTCGACTGGTACGGCGTGGACTTCAAGTCGGGCTACAAAGGCATCAGCAGCCTGCCCGTGTATGCTGCGCGTTATGCCAACCACTTGGCCGATGCACCGGCCGACCGTGAACGCATCAAGGCCGGTGGTGTGGAGATTGTTTTCCTGGACTACGACTGGAAGTTGAACGACGCGAAGTGAACGGGGCCCGGTGGCAGGCCTCGCCCCGAAAACAATGCGTTCACCTGCCCTGGTAGGCCAGGTGGTGGGCCAGGTTCTCCAGCTCCACGTCGTTCATGCCCTGCAGCGGTGCCGACATCAGCGTGTCGCGGCCCGGTTCGGGCTTGTCGCGGTACATCTTCAGCGTGGCCCGCAGATAAACCTCTTGTTGCCCAGCCAGGCGCGGCACCTGACCCTGGCCCACATACCCCGGCATGTGACAGCCTGCGCACAACGCGCGGCGTGAGATATCGGCGCCGGCGCGGGCTTTGTCGGGCTGCGCGGTGCCCGTGGCAGGCACTGCGGGCTGCGCCGAGAAGTGGCGTGCCAGCGCGGTGATTTCGGCGTCGCCCAGCGCGCCCATCACCGCTTTCATGGTCGGCACGTCACGCAGGCCTTCGCGGATCAGCACCAGCTGGTTTTCCAGAAAAGTACGCGGCTGCGCAGCGATGGAAGGCACCGCCAGCACAGTGGAATTGCCGCCGGCGCCGTGGCAGGCCACACAGGCCGCCACGGTTTCCGGTTTCGGCTGGGCCACCGCAACCCCAGCTGCACCCCACAGCGCAAACAACAACGCAAAAAACAGCGCCGCTGCGGCCAGCGACGGCGAGCGCCCTGCGGCGCCAGCCGTCAGGCCGGCCCCGCTGCTCACGCCGTCAACGGGCATAACTGATGCGGTACAGCGCCCCCAGCTGCTCGTCGCTGATCAGCATCGAACCGTCGGGCAGCTGCAGCAGGTAAGCCGGCCGGCCGCTGAAGTTGTCGTTGCTGCTGTCCAGAAAACCGGTCATGAAAGCCTGGATGCGTGGGTTGTTGCCTTCGGCGTCGGTGCGCACGGTGACGACGTCATAACCAAACTTCTGCGAGCGGTTCCACGAACCCTTGCGCGCCACAAACAGCGTGTTGCGGTACTCCGCCGGGAACATGCTGCCGGTGTAGAAATGGGCGCCCATCGCCGCCGCATGCGGGCCCATGGTCTGCACCGGCAGCGTGACGCCAGCGCAGGCGTTGGCTTTCGGAAAGTCGCGGTCGGCAATGCCATTGGCGTGGCAATAGGGGAAGCCGAAGTTCTGGCCCGCGCTCGTCATGCGGTTCAACTCGTCGGCGGGGCCGTCGTCGCCCATCCAGTCGCGGCCATGGTCGGTGAACCACATTTCCCGGGTGTCGGGATGCCAGGCAAAACCGACCGAATTGCGCACGCCGCGGGCGATTACTTCCATGCCCGAGCCGTCAGCGTTGTAGCGGCGAATCTGCGCATATTCGGCACCCGGCTCGCAAATATTGCACGGCGCGCCGAAGGGCACGTACAGCTTGCCGTCAGGGCCAAAGGCGATGTACTTCCAGTTGTGGTGCTGTTCTTTGGGCAGCTGGAAGGCGGCGGTCAGGTCCACCGGCGCAGCATTCGCGTTGGTGGCGATGCCGTCGTAGCGCAGCACCTTGTCGATGGCCATCACGTACAACGAACCGTTGGCGTAGGCGACACCGGCGGGCTGCACCAGTTTGTCCACCAGCACGCGGCTGGTGCGCGCGCTGCCGTTGTCGGTGACTTCATAGACGCGCCCTATGGCGCGCGTGCCGATGTAGATCTTGCCGTTTTCAGCGCGCGTCATGGCGCGTGCACCCGGCATGCCACTGGCCCAGACCTCGGCCTTGAACCCGGGCGGCAGCTTGAAGCTGGCGAGCGGAATGTCGGCCACCGGCGTGGCCGTCAGCTTGCCGGCCACCGGCGCCAGGGTGGAACCGGCTTGCGACGGCAGGCGGCCCTGTTGCCAGGCCGGTGGTGCCGCAGCCGGGGCTGCAGCAGCCGACGCCGGGGGCGCGGGCGGTGTCTGGCAAGCAGCCAGAAACGACAAGCTGGCCAGGGCCAGCAGCGTGCGGGTGATCATGGACAAGTCTCCGGTGTGGGGAAGGGGTGCGGTCTTCGGGCCGCTGACGTCCATTATGGATGGCGCCTTTGGCGGCCAAGCTTCAGGGCCCGTGGGCGCGGCGTGCCGCGCGCGCTGCGGTGGAAACCTGCGTGAATGCCTGCGCGGATGCCTGCGCGGATGCCCGCGTGGATACCCGCGTGGATGCCCAGCGCGGCCCCGAACCCGGAATTCTGGGTCAGGACAAACTGCCGGCGTCGAAGTTGGCACCACACAGCACCAGCGCCACGCACTCATGCGGCAGCGGCTGAATGAGGCCGCTGTGCAGGGCCGCCAGCGGCAGCGCCGCTGCGGGTTCAACGGCCAGGTGCAATTCGGTCCACAGCAGGCGCTGCGCTTGCGTGATGGCCGCATCGGGCACCCGGTGCGCGGCAGCCACCAGGCGCTGGCATATCGGCCAGGCGATGCTGCCGATGCGTCGCGCGCCCAGCGCATCGGCGGCCAGGCCGCCGACGGCCACGTCCACCGGTTCACCGGCCGCCAGCGCCGCGTGCAAGGTGGGCGCGCCCATGGGTTCAAGCGCTTCGACACGGCAGCGCTTGTTGAACCAGGCCGCCACACCGGCGATCAAACCACCGCCGCCCACGCTGACGAGCACGCGGTCGGGCAGGCCGGCGTCTTGTTCGATTTCGGCGGCCAGTGTGCCGGCACCGACCACCACTTCGCTCTGGTCGTAGGCGTGCATCCACAAAGCGCCCGTGGTCTGCTGGCGCTGCAGGCAGGCGGCCAGCGCGTCGCTGTAAGTGGCGCCGCCCACCACCACGGTGGCCTGCAGCGCCGCCAGTGCCGCGCGTTTGGCGGTCGTTGCCAACTCGGGCAGATAAACCTCACAAGGCACACCCAAGGCACGCGCGGCGTCGGCCACGGCAATGCCGGCGTTGCCACCCGACGCAATGATCACGCCGGCTGCGGGAATAGGCTGCACCAGCATGCGGTTGAACATGCCACGCGCTTTGAAACTGCCGCTGCGCTGCAGGTTTTCCAGCTTCAACCACAGTTGCGCGCAGGGCAGGCCCAGCGCAGCGCCCGGCAGGCGCATCAAGGGCGTGTGGCGCACATGGCCCTGCAGACGCCTTTGCGCCGCGCGGATAGCGGCGCGGTCTATGTGCGGTGGCAGTGACGGCGCGGCAGCGGCAGCGCCCGTGGGCGCCTGGGAATGGGTGGGGTTGTGGGTGGACATGTTCGAACCTCGACATCGTTGGCTTAAACCATAGTGCAATGGATCTGCTTCTCAACACCCTGCACCAGCAAAAAATGCAATCTTCACGCCCAACCGGCAGCGCAACATGCCCGGGCCACACGCTGGGCCTGGACCTCGGCACTTCGGAACTGAAGGCCCTGTTGCTGGCCGACGTGCTGCAGGTGGTGGTGCACATCGGCGAAGACAGCAAGCTCGGCGCTGTGCTGGGTGCGGCGCGGCTGGCGGCATTGGGCCTGGGCGAGCCAAGCGCCGGGCGCATCGCCAGCATCTGCCGCGCGCCCAAGCCGCTGCACCCGTTGCACAGCCGGCCTTCAGCGGCGCTTGAACGCCGCCTGGCGCTTTACCGGAGCAGCTACCAGGCCTTGCGCCCGGTGTTTCCAAATTTCACCGCCGGTGCCCCGCCTTGAGCGGCTGTTTCGAGGCCAGCGCCCGAACCGCTGCTGTCTGCTGACTTTGAACGCCAGCCTGCCACGGCGGGGGCGCGCATCGGGCCGGGCCGCTACATTCAGCGCATGCCGCAATACCCGCAGTCCCCGACTTCCCCGCAAGCCCCCAGCGCCGAAGCACTGGCCTGGGCCCAGCGCCTGGTGCAGATCGACACCCGCAGCCAGCTCAGCAACCTGGCGCTCATTGAGTGCATCGCCGACCACCTGCGCAGCCTGCAGCTGCCCATCAGGCTGACCTACGACAGCACGCGCAGGAAGGCCAACCTGTTTGCGACGCTGGGCACGGGCAAACCGGGCGGTGTGGTGCTGTCGGGCCACACCGACACCGTGCCCTGTGACGGCCAGGCCTGGACGCTGGACCCGCTGTCGGCCACCGTGCAGGGTGGCCGGCTTTATGGGCGCGGCAGCGCCGACATGAAGGGCTACATCGGCCTGGTGGTGGCGCACACCCAGGCCTGGCTGCAAGCCGACCTGCCTTTTGCGCTGCATTACGCCTTCAGCTATGACGAAGAAGTGGGCGGCTTTGGCGCCCGCGAACTGATTGCCGACCTGGCAGACGCCGGCATCAAACCGGCCATCTGCATCGTTGGCGAGCCCACCGAGATGGTGCCGGCCATCGCGCACAAGGGCGTGCACCGCTGGCGCTGCTGCGTGCGCGGCAAGGCGGCGCATTCTTCGCTGACGCCGATGGCCGTGAACACCGTGGAAGCCGCTGCGCGCGTGGTG
>JAYUPP010000264.1:0-29374 GCA_043760045.1 Betaproteobacteria bacterium | reverse complement strand
TCAGCGCGCTGATGGACATGTGCAGGTCGGTCATGTCAAGGCCGCTGCGAAAGATGCCCGCCGCCACGCCGCGGTCGTAGAGCTTGCGCAGGCCGTCGATGGCCGGCACGTTCAGCTGACGGATGCGTTTGCTCTGTGCCAGATACTGCCCGCGGTGAATGTTCTCCGTCATCACCAGGCGCACGAAATCGGGGTTCGCCAGCTGGTAGTCCACCGTGAAGCCCGCCAGCCGGCGCAACGCGTCTTCAGGCGACAGGTCTTCCAGATGCAGCTCGGTTTCGATCTGGCGGATGCGGCGGTATGCCGCTTCCAACACCGCGATGTACAGGCCTTCCTTGCTGCCGAAGTAGTAATAGATCATGCGCTTGCTGGTGCGCATGGCTTCGGCAATGACGTCGATGCGGGCGCCGGCCAGGCCTTTTTCCGAGAATTCGCGCGTTGCCACATCGATGATGTTGGCCATCGTTCGCGCCGGGTCGTTGGTGCGCGGCTCGGGCTTGGTGGCAGGCTTCGCTGCCGTCCGTTTTTGGGCGGCTCGGGGTGAATGTACCAACTGGTTCATTTGCCCAGTGTAGCTGGGCCCGCCGTTTGATCGCGATTGATCGCGTTTGATCGCGATTTAGATGGCGAACCCGTGCGCTGCGTTCAGCGTGTTGCCGGCGCTTGCACGGCAACAGGCGGCAGGTTAAAGAGGCTGGTGGCTTCGAGGTCCAGCACGTCCACGCCCTGGGCGTTGCTGAGCTGCCAGCGCCAGCGCAGGATGCCCAGGGTGCTTTTGCCCCGCGCACGGCGCACTTCCAGCACGGTGGCCTGCAGGCGCAATTCATCACCCGGCCGCACCGGGTGGGGCCATTTCACATACGCCAGGCCCGGCGAAGCAAACGACTCGCTGCCGGCCAGCGCGGCTTGCACAGCCAAACGCATGGCGATGCCGCAGGTGTGCCAGCCGCTGGCGATGAGGCCGTTGTGAAAGCCGGTTGCGCTGCGCTCCGGGTCGGTGTGAAACCACTGCGGGTCATAGAGTTTGGCAAAAGCCACGATCTCTGCTTCGTCCACCCGGCAAGGGCCGGCAGTGATGACCTGATCGACGTGGAAATCGGCAAACTTCATGCTGCAAGAAGTGTTGAAGAGCGGGCGCGCCAACCGCAAAAAGCAGCTTGCCGCTGCACCCATGCAAAGAGCCCCGTTTGCGAAACGCGTGCGACTTTAGGCATTGCTTTGCAGCACTGTCAAGCCGTAAGGCAACGGACTATTTCGACCCTCACAATCCCGCCAAATTATGCCTGCCGCCACCCTCTCAGGTGTTCAGGTTTAACGAACAGATTGCACTTCGTGGATCTGTGCGTCTATCGATTGCACGTTGTCTGGATGATCGCAGTCTTGCGAACGGCGATCCTTGGCTCAGTCGTTGACTACCGCTCATCCATGAACGCAACGGCAGCGGCCCCGTTCTTGAAATTGGATGCGGTCACGGGAACGACACCGCGACACTTTCTGCGGCTGGTCTGCGTGTTCACGCTTTTGACCTTTCAGCTGTGGCGGTGGGCATTGCAAGAATTCGCGTGTGAACGCTGGCCAGGAGCCGCCTCTATTCGCCTGTGAGGTGGCGGTTTTGATGGGCGGCAGCTTCAGCCGAACAGTGTCGGCGCTCACGCCGCTGGCTGTGTCTTAACCGACCTTGGTGGGCGTATACCGACCGTGCGTGGGGTTCCCAGCGTGAAGTTCATCACGGCTGCTTCGGTGAGGCAGCCAGGGGACACGAGGTCAAGCGCGGAAGAAAACAGGCCGACCCCGGAAGGGTCGGCCTGTTTAACGTACGGCTTGCACCTGCAAAATAAACCTGCCGGTTGCACCCAGTGCAACCCGAAGGTTTAAGTCGCGCGCGGCCCTGTTTGACACGGAGCGGGTGGTGGAGAGGAGGAGGATCGAACTCCCGACCTTCGCATTGCGAACGCGACGCTCTCCCAGCTGAGCTACCCCCCCACACGCGGGGCGCAGTCTAGCACTGGCTTCCATGCCAACGCCGTGCCAACGCCATGCCAACGCCACGTGCCACCTTGCGTGTCGAGCCTGCGCTGAACCTGCAGTGCCGTCGCGCAGTTCCATCGCCTTTGCCATCGCGGCCTTTGCCATCGCAAAGAGTGCTTCGCTTAGCATGAAACGTATCGCAGCCGTTGCTGCGCTTGAAGGGAACTGCCATGCGCCCACGTCTGGACCCGGCCTGGCTGGACGGCCAATACAACAACCGGTTGCGCGTAGCCGATTACGCCAGCCACTTTCAACGCTGGACCGCAGCGTCGCGCCTGGTGCTGGACCAGCCAGGGTGCCAGCTGAACGTGCCTTACGGCAGCGGCCCGGCTGAGACACTGGACATTTTTGCGCCGCTTGCCGGCGCTGGTGCGGCTGAGGGCGCGCCCATCATGGTGTTCATTCACGGCGGTTACTGGCGTGCGCTTGACAAGTCCGACTTCGCATTTGTCGCGCCGGCCTTCAACGCCGCCGGTGCATGGGTAGTGGTGCCTAACTACGCACTGTGCCCGGCAGTCAGCATCGAAGACATCAGCCTGCAGATGGCCCGTGCGCTGCTGTGGGTGTGGCGGCATGCGGCGCGCCTGAACGCCGACCCTTCACGCATCATGGTGGCTGGCCACTCCGCCGGTGGTCATCTGGCCACCATGCTGCTGAGCTGCCGCTGGAAAACGCTGGACGAGCAGGCGCCCTCGCAGCTGCTCACCGGCGCGCTGTCCATTTCGGGCCTGTTTGACCTGGAACCCCTGCGCCACACGGCCTTCCTGCAGCAAGACCTGAAGCTGACCCCCAGCGCCGTGGCGCGTTTGAGTCCGGCCTTTTTTCCGCGCCCCAAAGCGGGAAAACTGTATGCGACTGTGGGCCTGGAAGAGAGTGAAGAGTTCTTGCGCCAAAGCCGGCTGATCCGCGAGGTGTGGGGTCCAACCGCCGTGCCGGTGTGTGAAACCGTGCCGCGCACCAACCACTTCAGCGTGCTGTTGCACCTGGTGGACCCGACGAGCCGCCTGCACAACCTGGCGCTGCGCTTGCTGGGCCTGGCCTGAGCTGTGTGGCCCACTGGGGCAAGCACAGTCGGTGCCGATTGCGCACCATGGCCGCACAGTCAAGAACTCTGTCCACGATCGAGTCACCGGCCTGCGCATCGGCAGCAGCCGCCAGAATCTGGCTGCTGCAGAGGCCGGCGAAACCCACGAGTACACCGACATGTACCCCGGCATTGCCAGGTCGGCCTGTGCGGAAGGTTTTGACGCAATCGCGGATTGGTTTGAAACGCTGGCCAAGGCCGTGCGCTCACATGCCAACCGCTACCAGAAGGCCCTGGATGCACTGGTCAATTGATCGGCGGTTTCAAGCATCCTGCGCGCAGGCAACCTCGACGCCCCCACTCTCCATCCCATCGAATGGAAGAACCCCCACTTCTACGATGAGGGCCAGACGCTGGCCGAGATGGAGCGCGTGTTCGTCATCTGCCATGGTTGCCGCCGCTGTGTCAGTTTGTGCCAAAGCTTCCCCACGCTGTTTGACCTGGTGGACAACGCCGTCAATGGCACCCAGACCATGCGCAAGCAGATGGACAGCTTTCTGAATGTGCATCCCGATGCCTGGATGCCGAGCCTGGCCGACCAGCGCGTCCCCTGGGGCCGCACGATGAACAACACCACGCATTTGGCGGTCAACGGCCAGCGCACGCCTGGCAAGGTGGCGCTTTTTGCCACTTGCGACGTCAATCACAACGAGCCTGGCATCGGCGCTGACCTCGTCCGGCCGCTCGACCACAGCCAGATTCCCTACAAAATTGTCAGCAAACTGGCGCGGCTGATCGGCGTTGAAGACCGATTGTTTGTGGAAGCGGAAGGGCACGCCCGCGTCTACGCCATTGCCGACGAAGACCTGGAGCGCAAGAACGCAGAAAGAACATCGGCGGTGCACTTTGCGCGGTTTGAATTCAGCACAGCCCAGCGCAGTGCCATCCGCGCCGTTGCCGGTGTGAAGGTGGGTTGCGACCATCACAACTATCCGGCACACGTCGCGGCGGCTGCGGAGACCTTCGCCAGGTTGGCCTGCGATTTGAAAAGCTGACAAGCTTGGCTGGCGATTTGCGGGGTTCGTTGGTCAACCATACTCAACGCATGCAGCTTTCGCCCATCGTTGCCGGCACCTGTCGCCTTCACCAGTGGGGCCTGGATACGGCAGGCCTGGTGCGCTGGATCGAACAAGCCATCGAACTGGGCATCACCAGCTTCGACCACGCCGACATCTACGGCAGTTACAGTGTCGAGGCCTTGTTCGGGGATGCGTTGGCGGCGTCGCCTGGCCTGCGCCAGCGGCTGCAGATCGTGACCAAGTGCGGCATCAAGCTCGTCAGCCCGGCGCGGCGGCCCGGGCATCAAATCAACAGTTACGACAGCAGCACGGCGCATGTGGTGGCCAGCGTCAACAACAGTCTGCGCGCGCTGCGCACCGACCACATTGACTGCCTGCTGCTGCACCGCCCCGATTTGCTGGCCCAGCCTGACGAACTGGCGCACACCTTCGGCGCTTTGCGCGCCGCCGGCAAGGTGTTGCATTTCGGGGTTTCCAACCACAGCCCGTCGCAGCTGGCAGCGCTGCACCGCCGCTTTCCCCTGGTCACCCATCAGATTGAGTTTTCCCCGCTGCAGATGCAGGCGCTGGCCGACGGCACGCTTGAACAATGTACCGACCTCAAGCTGCGGCCGATGCTGTGGTCGCCCTTGGCCGGTGGCCGTTTGTTCACCGGCCAGGGCGAACAGGAACGGCGGGTGCGCGCGGTGCTGAACGAACTGGCTGCGCAGCACGGCGTGGCCCCTGCCACGATGGCCTACGCCTGGCTGCTGCGACACCCCAGCCGCCCCTTGCCAGTTGCGGGTTCGCAAAGGCTGCAGGCGCTGCGCGAAGCGGTGGCGGCGCTGACGCTGGCGGTGTCGGCCGAAGATTGGTACCACGTCTGGCAAGCCAGCATGGGGCAAGAAGTGCCCTGATGTCATCACGAACCCCGGAACAGGGTGCGCTTCGCAGTGCTTCAACGAAAGCTGTCGGTTTTCTTGACACTGCCTGCTATCGGGTGGCGAATTGCCCATCAAAGTTCAACGAACGGCGCCAAAGCCACCCCTGCATTCGAGGGGAGATCGCGCCGAGATAACGGCGTGAATTCCTCGATTCAGAGTCCAGAAACCAGCGTTTCCCGGTTCGATAACCAACTTTTCTGATGGCATCGTACCGCCCTGCGTCAGTAGATGTAACGGAAACAGCTGACTGGCGATGCTCGGGCACAACCTATGCTTACCAGGAGTGCATTCCATCGCTGAAGTGATGGCACCCGCAAACAGCCCCTCGTTGGGCATGGAGTAAAAACTGTGCGTCGAATCTCTCTCATTTCAGCTGCGGTGGCTGGCCTGTTCGCTGTCTCCGGTGCTCAAGCTGCGCTCATCCTCATTGACGACTTCAACAGCCCCGACATGGTCGTCATCGACCAGGCCGGTGGCGGCGCCACGGTCGTCATTTCACCCGGCAACGTGCCCAACGGCCGCATCGTGTCGCATGAGTTGCTGACCGGCTCCAACACGCCCAATGGCAACGGCTCGATCGTGACGATTGGCAGCACCACGTTCCCCGCCGGCTCGCTGGAAATTGCGAATGCCAGCGGTCGTGACTCTGAAGTCAGCGTCAGCTGGTCGGTTGCGGCCGGGCTGGTGCCCTCGGTGGCCCAGGCGTCGGCTTCACTGGCTGTCACGGTTGTGGAATCTGACGGCAACCCCACCAGTCTGGAGCTGTTCGTCAACAATCTGTCGCAAGGCACCTTTTTCATTCCCGGCAAGACCTTCAACGACACCAACTACTTCGCGCTGAGCGCTGCCACGCAAACCGCGCTGGCCGGTGGCGGCACAATGAAGCTGGTGATCAACGGTGACACCGGTTGGGACATGACACTCGACTCCTTTGGCATCAACGTGCCAGAACCCAGCTCGATCGCGCTGGTGGGTCTGGCCATGCTGGCCGCAGGCTCTGCAGCACGCCGCCGCAAGGGCTGAACGGCGCGCCGAAGCGCGCAAGCGCGACGGCGAAGTTTTTCAGGCGCTCAGCGACCCACGGAACTGCCCCGGCTTGCCGGGGCAGTTTTCATTTCAGCAGCGCCCCCGTTTCACCACCCATAAAACCTTGGCCACTGCGTGATGGCGCCGTCGGCCTTGATCACCGCGTAGCCCGGAAACTGGGCCGCCGTGGCGCACGCATGATTGGGCAATACGCGCAAGCGCGAACCCAGCGGAAAACGTTCCGCCAACCCTGTGTGTAATTCGGGCTGCGGGTTGTGCCACGACAAGATGCCGTGTTCCTGGTTGGCGCTGCTCATCAGCAGGCCGTCGATCACCGAACCCTGCTCGTCACACACCGCGCCGTAGCCAAAGTCGGTGCTTTGTGTTTGTGTGCCCCGGTCCCGGCTCATGGCCATCCAGCCTGCATCCACCAGCACCCAGCCCTTTTCCTGCTGGTGACCGATCACGGTGCACAGCACAGAAAGGGCAATTTCGTCTGCGCTGCACACGCCCACACCTTGCATCACCAGGTCCTGAAAGACATACACACCGGCGCGCACCTCGGTCACATCCTGCAGGTGCAGGGCTGCCAGTGCCGTGGGCGTGCTGCCCACGCTGACCTCCGGGCAGGGCAGGCCGGCGGCCCGCAAGTGGTTGGCTGCCCGCACGCAGAGGCTGCGCTCTTGCTCGGCCATGGCCTGCAGCGCTTGGGGCGTGCTGCATTCGTAGCTGGCGCCGGCGTGTGTCATCACGCCCACCAGCCGCGCGCCGCCGGCTTGCAGCGCCCGTGCCACCTGCAGAAGTTCGGGGGCATCGGGTTTGATGCCGGCGCGGTGGCCGTCGGTGTCGATCTCGATCATGGCGTCGAAGCCGTGGCCGTTGTGCAGTGGCGCAGCCAGTGCTTTTGCCGCCGCGAGCGAGTCCACCAGCAGCGTCAGCTGGCAGCCCCGCAGGCGCAGCGCCAGGGCTTGCGGCAGCTTGTTTGGCGTGATGCACACGGCATACAGGATGTCGTCAAATCCGGCATCAAAAAAGACTTCGGCTTCTTTCAGCGTTGAAACGGTGATGCCTTGCGCCCCGGCCTGCAATTGCAGCCGGGCCACCGGCACGCACTTGGCTGTTTTGACATGCGGGCGCAAGCGCACGCCCAGGCCGTTCATGCGCTGCTGCATGCGCTGCACGTTGTGCAGCAGGCGTTTTTCGTCCAGCAAGGCGGCCGGGGTCGGCAGTTGGCTCAGATTCATGGGTGGGTGGCTTCCGGGTGCAATCGATGTCATCGTAAGCCCGGTCGGCAGCGCTTCCACGCCCGGTGCATGATGGCGTCATGCCGCGAGTTTTCTTCACCCCTCAGCTGCAACGGTTCACGCCAACCCCGCAGGTGCAAAGCAGCGCCACCGTGTTGCGCCAGGCACTGGAAGATGCCTTTGCAGTAAACCCGCGACTGCGCGCTTATGTGCTGGACGATCAAGGCCACTTGCGTGCCAATGTGGTGGTGTTTATTGACCAGCAGCGGGTCACCGATCGCACCCACTTGAACGACCCGCTGTTGCCCGGCAGCACGGTGCATGTGCTGCAAGCCTTGTCTGGAGGATAGAACCGATGAACCCCGCAAACGACCGCGCCTGGGTGGCCACGCGCAAGGGCCTTTTTGAATGGCGCCGCTCCGGTTCAAGCTGGCAGCTGAAGCGGGTCAGCTTTCTGGGCGAACCCGTCAGCATGGTGCTGCCGCCCGACGCGCAGGGCCGCATGATGGCGGCGTTGAACCTGGGCCACTTCGGCACCAAGATGCATGTGTCGAACGACGCTGGCCTCAGCTGGCAGGAAGTGGCCGCACCGGCGTTTCCTGAACAGCCGGCCAACGCCACCGGTGTGCCGTGGAAGCTGGTGCTGGTGTGGTCGCTGGAACGGGTGGGCGACACGCTGTGGGCCGGCACCATTCCGGGCGGCTTGTTTCGCAGTGATGACTTTGGCCACAGCTGGCAGCTGGTGCACAGCCTGTGGCAGCGCCCCGAGCGCCTGGAATGGTTTGGTGGTGGTTACGATGCACCGGGCATCCACAGCATCTGCCCGCACCCCGGCCGGCCCGGCGAAGTGTTGTTGGCGGTCAGCTGTGGTGGCGTTTGGTTGACCGAAGACAACGCCGCAAGTTGGCGGCTTGCAGCCAGCGGCATGGTGGCTGCCTTCATGCCGCCTGAAATGGCCAACAACGAGAACGTGCAGGACCCGCACCGCGTTCAGCGCTGCACCGCGCAGCCCGACGTGCTGTGGTGCCAGCATCATGGCGGCATCTGGCGCAGCACCGACAACGCCGTCAGCTGGCATGCAGTGCAGGCACCCGTCAGCAGTTTTGGTTTTGCGCTGGCGGCGCACCCGCACGATGGCCACACCGCGTGGTTTGTGCCGGCGCAAAAAGACGAGCGACGCGTGCCGGTGGACGGTGCCGTGGTCGTCAACCGCACCCGCGATGGTGGCCGCACGTTCGAGACACTGCGCAGCGGGTTGCCGCAACAAGACGCCTATCACCTGGTGTATCGGCACGGCCTGGATGTGGCCGCCGATGCCCGCACGCTGATGATGGGCAGCACCACCGGCCACGTGTGGGCCAGCGGCGACGCGGGGGACTCCTGGCAAACGGTGGCGGCGCATTTGCCGCCGATCGCGGCGGTGAGGTTCGGCTGAATCGGGCCGTGGCGCGGACAGCAACGATTTTGCGCTGGTGATCTGAAGTAGTTACGAGGCTGATGCGCTGGTGCACCCGCCTCAGCGGCCACCCGCTGCCTGCGTGGGCAGACCGCCTTCACCCAGGTCCCAGAACAAGCCCGCCATCACCGCCAGCGCCTCTTGCGCCACGCTCACCAGCAGGTGTTCGTTGGGCGCATGTTGTGCGCAGGCGGGGTAGGAATGCGGCACCCACAGCGTGGGCAGGCCCAGGGTGAGGGCGAAGATGTCATTGGGCAGTGAGCCGCCCAGGTTGGGTAGCAGCGCGGGGCGTTTACCGGTGCTGGTGGCCATGGAACGCAGCGCCCAGTGCACCCAGGGGTCGTCGGGGTCGAGCCGCGTGGCTTCGCCGCTTGAACCGGCATGCAGTTCCACCGCTTCAAAACCATGGGCGTCCAGGTGCGCGCGCAACGCCGGCGCGATGTCCTGGGCCCGTGTGCCCACCACAAAACGCAGCTGACAGAACAAACGTGCGCTGCCCGGTATGGCGCCCACCGGCTGCAGCGGATTGCCGGCGGTCATGGCCAGCACTTCCAGGCAGTTCCAGGCGATGACTTTTTCGGCGGCGCTCAAACCGGGCTCGCCCCATTGGGGGTCGATGGTGGGGTCGTCTTCGCCGCCGCCCATCTGTATGTCTTGCAGCGCCTCGTGCACCGCAGCCGGCACACCGGTGGGCCGTAAGGCTTCGACGCGCAGGCGCCCGTGTGCGTCCACCAGGCTGGCCAGCGCATGCGCCAGCACCACGGCCGGGTTGGTCAGCAGACCACCCCAGTTGCCGGAATGGAACGACCGCTCGCGGCATTGCAGCCGCAGCTCGAAGTTGAAGGCGCCGCGTGAACCCAGGAACAGCGTCGGCCGCTTGGCGTGCACACGTGGCCCGTCGCTGGCCAGGAACACATCGGCGCGCAAGCTTTCACGGTGCAGCGTGCACACCTCGGCCAGCCCGGGTGAGCCGGCTTCTTCGCCCATTTCAACCAGCAGCTTCAGGTTGAAGCCCAGGGCGCCGCCGCGCACCGCCAGCACTTGTTCCAGCGCGGCCAGGTTGATGCTGTGCTGGCCTTTGTTGTCGGCCGTGCCGCGGCCGTACCAGCGGTCGCCTTCCCGGCACAGCACCCAGGGCGTCAGCCCGGCGCGCCATTGCTTGGCGTGGCCGCGCACCACGTCGCCGTGGGCGTACATCAGCACCGTGGGCAGCGCGGGGGCCTCGATGCGCTGCGCGATCAGCATCGGCAACCGCGCGTCGGCCGGGTTGTCCACCATCTGCAGCGTGAAGCCCAGCGCGGCGAGCGACGGTGCCATCTCATCTTGAAGGTAGGCACGCAGCGCGGTAGCCGCGCGCTCGGGCTCTTCGCTTTCGGTGGCGTAACACACGCGGCGCGCCAGCACCTCGGCCAAGGCGCCCGACGCCACCATGTGCCGGGCCTGCTGCAGGGCTTGCGCTCTTGTCATGGCGCTGATTTGTTCTCGGGTCAAGGCTCGCCGTGCCAATAGTCAAGACTTTCGCGGGTGCTGCCGATGTGCTCGAAAGACTGGGGTTCGGTTGCGCTGAGGCTGCTGCTGACGTTGCCAGCACAGCTGACCTTGCTTTTGGCCAGGAACTTGCCCGAGTCGGGGTACTCGCAGATTTCTGGCGTTTCCATCGTGCTGATCGACAGCATCTTCAGCGGTAACTCTGAGGTGTTGATGATTTGGTGCGGATAGTCGGGCCCCGCCGGGATGAAAACGATGTCACCAGCCACCAGCGGCAAGAGCTCACCCGCCACGCGCAGCGTGCCGCTGCCCTCCAAGATGATGAACATTTCTTCCTGCGCGTGGTGCAGGTGGTAAGGGCAGCCGCGTTTGCCCGGCTCCAGCACGTCCACCGATGCACCCAACTTGCGCGCTGCAGTGCCTGCGGCCAGGCGCGTGCAGGCTGTGGCGTACAGCGGTTCACGCACCTCTTGCGCCAGCGGCGCGCTGTTGAAGTTCCTGATCAAGGCGGCGGCCAGTTCGGCGCGGCGTTCTGACATGGTTGTTGCTCCTGTTGCAGAACCGCCAGCGGTTCAGTCAGCGCGGCTCAAGTAGCTTTGAAACACGCCCACGTGCACCCAGGCCGCATCGGCCGCGTCGGGCCACAGGTCGCCGCTGGCAAAACGCACGTCATAAGTGGGCTCGTCTTGTGCGGGCAAGCCGTGAGCGTGTGCGTCAGGGAACGGGTAGTGCGGCGACTCGCTGACCACCACGCCGGCTTTGCCGCGGATGTAGCCGGGCATGCGCACATGGCCGGCCACGTGGTCGTTGCGCACGCGCACGTGGTCACCGCATTTGAACGTTAGACGGGTGGGCAGGTTGCTGCGGCCGGGCTGCAGCGGCAGCGCCAGCGCAAAACGGCCACCCGCCAGCGCTTCCAGTTCAGCCTGCGTGACCACGCCTTTTTCCACGCACAGCGTGGCCAGGCTGGTCAGCGTGCGTTCGTAGTAAGTGGCGTTCATGTAATGGCGCGGTTCCATGCGTTCAATGGCATGGCGGTACTCATCCATGTTGAAAATGCCATGGCGCACCGCCAGGCCATACAACGCGTTCATGCGTTTTTCCCAGTGTGCGTGGAACACCGGCGCGTGGGGCGTGTGACGCACCGGTCCGAATCCCTGTTTGCCGCCGATGTCGTGCAGGCCGTCCATGGTGTTCCTTCAATGTGAACGTGTTCGATGATCCGGGGGGTTGCCCCGCATCATGGAACTTAAAGCCTGGCGACGCCGATCATGGTGTCTTGCGTGACGATGGCCGCCAACTGTTCTTCGTTCCACCCGGCGGTGTGCGTGGGCCGCAGTGGCAGCACCATGTAGCGTGTGTCGGCGGTGGTGTCCCAAACCCGAACTTCCATCTGCGCCGGCAGGTCCAGCCCCATCTCACGCAGCACGGTGCGCGATTCACGCACCACGCGGGCCCGGTATTCGAGGTCTTTGTACCAGTCGGGCGGCAGGCCGATGACGGTCAGCGCGGTGCACGAACACAAGGTGCAGCAGATCACGTTGTGCACGCTGGCGGTGTTTTCCAAAGCCACCAGGTGGCGGTGATGCGGTGGCATCTCGATGCCCAGTTCGCCCACGGCCGCACGGCCGTTGGCCAGCAGGCGCTGCCTGAAAGCTCTGTCCAGCCAGGCCCGGGCCACCACGCGCGCGCCGCGCTCAGGCAGCCACACTTCGTCGGCCCGGTGCACGCGCTCTTCGATGTCGTGCGCGCTGGTGATGCCACGCGCCAGCAGGGCGCTTTCGATGGCTGCGGCGCGCTGGTGCACGGTGGCCGGTGCTGAAGGGGGCTGGGCGGTGTTGTCTGGCGGGGCTGACATCGGTGCTGATCCTGGGGTGGGGCGTTCGCTGCCAGTTTAACGAGCCGCGCCGGTTCAGCACACACGGCTCAGCATCACCGGCAGCATCACATGGCTGCATCACATGGCTGCATCACGTGGCTGCATCACGCGTGAACCACGGGCGCCCCCTGCCGCCGGCGGCCCGCAGGTTCACCACACCCCAAAGGAGTCCAGTCATGAATGCGCCCCTGCACTTCGATACCCTGCAGCTCGACGTCGCCGACGGCATTGCCACCGTGACGTTGAACCGCCCCGACAAGCTGAACGCCTTCAACACGCTGATGCGTGACGAGTTGATCGCCGCCTTCGACCACACCGACGCCAACGATGCCGTGCGCGCCGTCATCGTCACCGGCGCGGGCCGCGCTTTTTGGGCCGGTGCCGACCTGTCGTCGGGCGGCGCCACCTTCGACTACGCGCAGCGGCAGGACGAAGCCCGCGAGGCGCTGCGCGTGGGTGATGTTTACCGCGACGGCGGCGGCATGGTGACCTTGCGCATCTTCAAGAGCCTGAAACCCGTGATCGGTGCCATCAACGGCGCTGCAGTGGGCATCGGCATGACGATGCAACTGCCGATGGATGTTCGGCTGGCTGCCACCGATGCGCGTTTTGGTTTTGTATTTGCCCGTCGTGGCATCACGCCCGAGGCGGCTTCAAGCTGGTTCCTGCCGCGCCTGGTGGGCATGCAGACGGCGCTGGAATGGTGCATCAGCGGGCGCATTTTTCCGGCCCAGGAAGCGCTGGAAAAAGGCCTGGTGCGGGCGGTGCACGCACCGGCTGACCTGCTGCCGGCAGCGCGTGCCCTGGCGCACGAGATGACGGCACACAGCGCGCCTGTGTCAGTGGCGTTGACGCGGCAGCTGCTGTGGCAGATGGCGGGTGCTGCACACCCGATGCTGGCGCACCGCGTGGACAGCCGGGCCATGCAGGCGCGTGGGCAGTCGGCCGATGCCCGTGAGGGCATCGCCGCGTTCCTGGAAAAACGCACTGCGCACTGGCCCGATGCGGTCAGTGCCGACATGCCGGGCGTTTATCCCTGGGCTGAAGATCCGGCCTTTGGGTGACGGCTGCGGGCTCGCTCAGTTGCGCCAGCCCCTGGCGTAGGGGTCGATCAGCATCTGCGCCCCTTCACGCACCAGGCGCTGCACCATGGCCGGCGCGTTGTGCCGGCCGTGCAAGGGGGTCAGTGCAGCGGCCACTGCTTCGCCGTTTTCGGCCACGCCCAGGCCACTTTCCAGCAGGCGCACGCGCAGGCCGCTGTCATGGGTGGCTACGGTCTCGGTGTCGTCCACGGTCCACCGCAGTTTCCATTGCACGTGTTGGGCTGTCATGTGGGCATCGTAGACGTGTGCGGTGCATCACCCGCGCGCCAGCTTGCGCGCCGCCTGCACGATGGGCTTGGCCCAGGGCGGCGTGCGCTCCAGGTCGGGCACGGTTTGCGGAAACAGCACGCGGCCGGCGCGCAGGTGCAGCACCGGTGTGGGGTCGCTGACCACACGGCCGGGTGCGGCCTCGGTGCTGTTGTCAAAGACACGCAGCTCGCTCAGGCGCGGCATCAGCGCAATCAGGTTCAGCGGCGCATTTACCCAGCGTTCCTGAATCTTGTTTTCGGCAATGTGGTGGCCGCCGGCAGCCACACGCGCTGCCACGCGTGCGATGTGTTGTTCGGGCGTGGCCAGGCCGCAGAACCACATCAGCACATCGTGCGTGCGCGCCGCGGCGGCGATCTTCTGCGTCATCGTGGCGCCGCCCAGCGTGGTCTCGAAGGCGTGGCTGTGGCCGGCATTGACGGCCTCGTCCAGCAGTTCCACACCGTGTTGCCAGGCTTGTGCATTGGCCTCAAAGGGCGGCAAGCCGCACTGCACCAGGATGCGGGTGTAGGCGTCGGGGTTGAACCAGGCCAGCCCGGCGCGCCTGAGCATGACATGGCCGCCGATGGAGCTTTTGCCGGCGCCGTTGACACCGGCCAGCACCATCAACACCGGCCGCGCCGGCGCTGAATCAGAAACTGAGGCCGACACCGACCCCGGCATCAGTAACCACGGCCGGCGATGACCTTGCCTTTCAGTCGCAGCGGCGCTGCAAATGCGCCGCGCAGCCGGTCGGCCGCTGCGGGCTGTTTCAGCACCGCCAGTTCGGCATCAAAAGCCCGGCTCAGGCGCTGCAGCTTGTTTTTGTTGTCGCGCTGTGCATGTGCTGCCAGCTCGGTCAGCAGCCGGTATTCCTGCAGCGACAGGATGACGGCCTCGGGCTGGTCATGGCTCGTCATCAACAGTTTGCCGGCGGCGTCCACGCTGCGTTTGATGCCACGCCAGCCTTCGCGTTTGACGTCGGAAACGGGTTTGCGTTGCAGCGCGCCCAGCACAGTTTCATGGGGGGGTGTCGCAACAGCTGCGGGCACAGCGCGAACGGCGGCGGTCATGGACAGCTCCTGGGTGCTCGATGAAAGAAGGCAGTATGGCCCATTTGGGCCTATTTGTCCTTTGTTGCACCATCACAGTGATGGGCCTAAAAGCGACGCTTGGGACCTGCCGCTACTTATTCGCCATCTGGGCCGCCGGCTGCGAAGGCCGCGGGTGCCGAAACCAAGTCAACCGTGAAGGTCAGGCCCGCATCGGCCGCAGCAGTTCCTGCGACCCCGCCGCCAGCAGCCGCGCATCCGAGCCCAAAGTCACAAACCTGAAGCCCAGTTCCACCCGCGCCTTGGCCACCTCGGGCCGGCCGTTGTGGATGCCGGCCACAACACCGTGCGCTTTGGCACGCGCGGCGATGTGTTCGATGGCTTGTTGGGCTTTTGGGTCCACATCGTCAAAGGTGGGTGTGCAGCCGAGCGACAACGACAGGTCTGAAGGGCCGATGTAGATGGCGTCGAGGCCCTCGACACTGAGGATGCTGTCCAGGTTGTCCAGCGCTTGCGCCGTCTCGATCATCGCGAAGGTGACGATGGTGCTGTTGGCGTGCTGGGGATAGTCGGCGCCGCCGTAGATGCTGGCGCGCACGGGGCCGAAGCTGCGGGTGCCCTGGGGTGCGTAGTGCGTGTAGTGCACCAGCTTCTGCGCGTCCTCACGTGTGTTGATCATCGGGCAGATGACGCCGTAGGCACCGGCGTCCAGCACCTTCATCAGAATGCCCGGTTCCAGCCAGGGCACCCGCACCACGGGCACTGTTGCGGTGGTGCTGATGGCCTGCAGCATGGGCACCAGCGCGCTGTAGTCGATGACGCCGTGTTGCAGGTCAACGGTCAGGCTGTCCCAGCCCTGGTGGGCCATCACTTCGGCCGAAAAGCTGTTCGGTATGGCCAGCCAGCCGTTGACGGCTGTTTTGTCTTCGGCCCACAGCTGGCGCAGGCGGTTGGGTCTCATGGTGGGGGCTCTCCGGCAAGGGGTTGAAGGCTGCATTGTCAGCCGCAAAGCCGGCCGCCCCAAGGCATCTGCCGCCCGCAAGACGGGCTTCAATGTGGAAGTGATTCATGATCCGGGGTGCTGCCCCGCATCATGAATCGTTAATGTGGAAGTGTTCCACGATCCGGGGCGCTGCCCCGCACCATGAATCGTTAGCGCCGCCCCTGTGCGGGTGGGTCGAGCGGAAACGCGGAGCAGCCCAGCTGGCGCGAAATGTCGCGGCTGGCGCTGCGCCGTTCGGCCACCAGTTCCGGTTCACGCGCCAGGTCGTAACAGCAAGAAGGAAAGCTCACGCTCATGCCGGCCACGGCCTGGTTCAGGCGCTCGAAGATGGGCATGGCTGCGCAGCGGATGGGGTCGTCAAACTCTTCGCGGTCTTGCCCAAAACCCTGGTCCAGCGAGCGCTGCAGTTCACGTCGTAGTCGGCCGTGTGGTGTTGGGTTTTTCGCGCCAGCGCTTGAAGTCGCAGCCCTGCAGGATGCTGTCGCGCCGCGCCGTGCTGTCCCACGCCATCAGCACCTTGCCGATGACCGTGCAGTGCAGCGGCGCGCGCCGGCCCTCGCGGGAACACATGCCCAGCATGTGGCGGCTGTCCACCTTGTGCACGTAAATGATCTCGCTGTCTTTTGAGTTCTTTGGTCTGGAGTTTCAAGTATTGTTTATCGGTGTGCGAAAGCAGCCTGGCGGACCTGCGCCAGCACCACGGCAGGCCGCACCAAGCCTCTTCAGGTTTCTGCTATCTCGGCTGAACAGCGGGGGTTGGCGTGCACAGCAAGCTTGTACGTCGTTGGCATTTCGGCCCGTTTGAGCTTGATCTGCAAGCGCAGCGGCTGCGGCGTGAAGGCCAGGTGCTGCCCATCACGCACAAGGCCTTCGCGCTGCTGGCGGCCTTGGTCCAGCGCCCGGCGACACTGATGACCAAGGCCGAGCTGTTCAGCACGGTGTGGGCCGGCCGTGTGGTCACCGACGGTGCTTTGTCGCGTGCCGTGCGCGAGCTGCGTTTGGTCCTCGGCGACGACGCTGCACACCCGCGCTACATCCAGACCGCGCACGGCTTGGGCTTGCGCTTCGTGGCGCCGGTCAGCTGTGCACCCGCGCCGCACAGCGGGCAAACGAAGCCGCCGCCGGGCAGTTGTTTGGTGGGCCGCGAAAAAGAGCTGCAGGCACTGGACCATGCACTTGCAGCAGCCTTTGAAGGCCAGCGTCAATGTGTGTTTGTCAGTGGCGAACCCGGCGTGGGCAAGACGGCGCTGGTGGTGGCCTTCATGGCCCGCCACATGCAGGCTGGAACGCTTTGGGTGGCCCCAGGCCGCTGCATCGATCAATACAGCACCCGTCAACCTTTCCTGCCGATACCGGAGGCCCTGGCGCAACTGGCCACACTCACCCGCCGGTGCCGATCAACTGCGCACGACACTGCAGCGTTATGCACCGAGTTGGCTGGTGCAGCTGCTCTGGCTGGCACCCAGCGGCGATGCGGCCGCAGTGCCGTGCGCAGTGCCGCCCGCGGCGCCTGACAGCGGCACACCGCACATGCTGCGCGAGCTGGCGCATGCGCTGGAAGTGTTGGCCGGCCAGCGCCCCATCGTGCTGTGGCTGGAAGACCTGCAGTGCAGCGGCTGCTCCAGCCTGGATGTGGTGGCCTACCTGGCGGCCCGGCCCGCCCCCGCCCGGCTGCTGCTGATAGCCAGCCTGCGCCCGGGCGAACGGCAGGCGCCCGACAACCCGCTGCCCGGCCTGACGCAGGGCCTGGTGCTGCGCGGCCAAGCGCGCTGCTTGCCACTGGACCGCTTGACCCAAGCCGCCGTGGCCGACTGTTTGCGGCGGCGCTTTGCGTCCCTGGCCTGGCCCGCCACTGCGGAGCTGGCCCGCATGTCGCCTTTGGCATGTCGCTGCCGCCAGCTTCGCGCCCACAGGTCCAGCACGTCGTGCAGGTAGATGTTGGCCAGCAGCGGCGAAATGCTGCCGCCCTGTACCGTCCCCAGTTCACTCTGCCAGACCTGCCCATCCTCCAGCATGCCCGCGCGCAGCCACTTCTTGATCAGCCGCACCACGCGTGCATCGGCCACCCGGTGCTCGACGAATTTCATCAGCCAGTCGTGTTCGATCGTGTCGAAGAACTTGGCCATGTCCGCGTCGAGTATCCAGTTCACCTTCTTGACTTCCACACCCATCACCACCGCGTCCAGCGCGTTGTGCGCGCGCTTGCCTGGTCTGAAGCCGTAGCTGTTGCCCAGGAAATCCCGTTCGTAGATGGCGTTCAGGTTGTGTGATTGGCTGCAACTGTATATTTGTCCAGTCTCTAAAGGTCGCAGAAATTGGACATTCAACAAAAGCTGGCCATCCTGGCCGACGCAGCGAAGTACGACGCTTCTTGTGCGTCCAGCGGCAGCGTCAAACGCGATTCGGTGGGCGGGCGCGGCATCGGGTCCACCGAAGGCGCGGGCATCTGCCACAGCTATGCACCCGACGGGCGCTGCATCTCGCTGCTGAAAATATTGCTCACCAACCACTGCGTGTACGACTGCCTGTATTGCGTCAACCGCGTCACCAGCAACGTGCCGCGGGCGCGGTTCAGTGTTGACGAAGTGGTGCAGCTGACGCTGGATTTCTATCGCCGCAACTGCATCGAAGGCCTGTTTCTCAGCTCTGGACTCATCCGCAGCGCCGACTACACGATGGAGCGCGTGGTCGAGGTGGCGCGTGTGCTGCGTGAAGAGCACGACTTTCGCGGCTACATCCACCTGAAAACCATTCCCGAAGCCAGCCCGGAACTGCTGGCGCGCGCCGGGCGGTATGCCGACCGCCTGAGCATCAACATCGAACTGCCCACGGCCGAAGGCCTGCAGGCGCTGGCGCCAGAAAAAGATGGCGCGGCCATCCGCCGTTCGATGGCGCGGCTGTGCACCCACATTGAAGACGCCAAACAAGACGGCGCAGCCCAAGCGGCCCAAGCGCCCACCTCGCAAGCGCGGCTGCCGCCGCGCCGCGCCAAGCCGCCGCAGTTCGCGCCGGCGGGGCAGAGCACGCAGATGATCGTCGGCGCCGACACCAGCAGCGACCGCAGCATCCTGACCACCAGTGCCACGCTGTACGGCGCCTACCGGCTGAAGCGGGTGTACTACTCGGCATTCAGCCCGATACCCGGCGCGCCGCGCGCGTTGCCTGCGGCCGCGCCGCCGCTGGTGCGTGAACACCGCTTGTATCAAGCCGACTGGTTGATGCGTTTTTACGGTTTCCAGCACGACGAGATCGTGGGCGCGCCCGACGGCATGCTCGCGCTGGACATCGACCCCAAGCTGGCGTGGGCGCTGGCGCACCGTGAGTGTTTTCCGGTGGACCTGAACCGCGCGCCCAAAGAAGCGCTGCTGCGTGTGCCGGGCCTCGGCGTGACCTCTGTCAAACGGCTGCTGCAAGCGCGACGCACACGCGCCATTCACGCCGACGACCTGGCGCGGCTGCATGTGCCGTTGAAAAACGTGCTGCCTTTCATCACCGTGCCCGGCGCGGCAGCGGGCCGGGGGCTGGACGACGCCGACCTGGCCACCCGGCTGCGGCCGCAGCCTCGGCAAGGTTCGCTGTTTGATGCGGAAACGGCAGCGCCCGCCGGGGGCTGATGAACGCTTGCTGCAGTTCTGAACCTGATGGCTGCCACCGACATGCATACCGTCTGCCTGGCCGGTGAAACCGATGTGGCCGGCTTTCGCCTGGCGGCGCGTCGATTGATCGCGCATAACATTGAACCGGTGCGGGTCAGCTGGCAGGTGGCAGGCGCTGCAGAAACTGACCTGTTTGCGCTGGCTGCCATGCCGAACGACAGCGCGCCAATGCAGCCGCTGCAGGGGTTGATGCAGCCGCAAATCCCGTTGGAAATTCAGCCGCAAGTTCAACCGCAAGTTCAACCGCAAATTCAGCCGCAAATCCAACCGCAGTTGGATGCCCCGGCACAGCCGCCCACGCCTTTGCGTTTGCCGGCCGAGCTGGTGGCGCTGTGTGAGCGCGCCGCGTTGCACAGCCACCGCGAGCGCCATGCTTTGCTCTACCGCTGGCTGTGGCGCCTGGCGCAGCAAGCTGCGTTGCGGCACGACCCGCTGGACGTCGACCGTTTGCAGGTGGAATTGCTCGCCCGTGCCGTGCGGCGCGACGTGCACAAGATGACGGCCTTTGTGCGTTTTCGACCGCTGCAGCGGCCCCGCGAGAACGCCGACGCCGAGGCCGCAGCCGACACCGTTACCCACATCGCCTGGTTCGAGCCGCAACACCACATCGTTGAAGCGACCGCGCCGTTTTTTGTGCGCCGCTTTGCGCAGATGCGCTGGGCGATCCTGACCCCGTCATGCAGTGCGCGGTGGGACGGGCGCGACCTCAGTTTCGGCCCCGGCGCGCGGCGCGAAGACGCACCCCCGGCCGACGCCGATGAAAGGCTCTGGCTGACTTATTACCAAAGCATCTTCAACCCGGCGCGGCTGAAGCTGGCGATGATGCAAAAGGAAATGCCGCGGCATTACTGGAAAAACCTGCCCGAGGCGGCACTGATCACCGCGCTGTCTGCCCAGGCAACTGAACGCAGCGGGCGCATGATCGAGCAGGCACCCAGCGTGCCGGTGCGGCGGCGGCCTGCGGTGTCGCTGGCGTTGCGGCTGGACCAGCGGCCGGCAAGCGCCGCGCCGGCGGCCGGCGCGGCGCCCGTTACGCTGGCGGCATTGCACGCATCAATAGAGCGCTGCCGCGCGTGCCCCATCGGCCACCTGGCCACGCAGGCGGTGGCCGGCGAAGGTGCGCCGCACGCAAAGTTGATGCTGGTGGGTGAACAGCCCGGCGACCAGGAAGACCTGCGCGGCAGGCCTTTTGTCGGCCCGGCGGGCCAGCTGCTCGACCGCGCACTGGCGCAACTGGGCTGGCCGCGTGAAGCGCTGTACCTCACCAACGCCGTCAAGCACTTCAAGTACGAACTGCGTGACAAGCGCCGCATCCACAAAACTGCTGCCCAGCAAGACGCGGCAGCCTGCCTGCAGTGGCTGGACCATGAAATTGCGCTCGTTGCGCCGCAAGCGGTGGTGGCGCTGGGGGCCACGGCTGCGCGGGCTTTGCTGCAGCGCCCGGTCAGCATTGCAGCCCTGCGCGGCCAGTGGATGCAGCGCGAAGACGGGCTGCGGGTGCTGGTGGTGGGCCACCCCTCGGCATTGCTGCGCATGGATCCCGGCGGTTTCGATGGCGCCTTTGCGGCCTGGGTGGAAGACCTGCGCCCGGCGGCGCCTTTTGTCGAAGGCGACCGGTGACAGCAGCGGGGCTGCCAACACTGGCGTTTCCTACGCCACTTTGCGGCGGGCGCCTACGGACGGTTGAGACGCGGCGGGCAAAGTCAGGGGGTGTAAGCACGCAACCTCAACCCGGAGTTTCCCGATGACCACGCCCGTCGATATCGAAAAGAAGTTTTGGAAAGCCCTGAAATCCGACATGACCGTGATGCTGGGCCTGGCCGCTGCCGATGAAGGCCATGTGCGGCCGATGACCGCGCAACTGGACGGCGACGAAGGGCCGATCTGGTTTTTCGGCAGCAAAGACAGCGAACTGGCGCACAGCCTGGGTGTTGCCGGCAAGCGCCAGGCGATTTTTACTTTCGCCGAAAAAGGCCACTCGCTGTTTGCATCGGTGCAGGGCACATTGCAGGTAGAAACGCGTCACGAGATGGTGGATAGTTTGTGGAACCCCTTTGTTGCCGCCTGGTACGAAGGCAAAGACGACCCCAAGCTGGTGCTGATGCGCATGGACGCAAGCCAGGGCCAGATCTGGCTGAACGGCTCCAGCCTGCTGGCCGGCATCAAGATGCTGATGGGCGCCGACCCGAAGGCCGACTACGCCGACAAAGTTGCCAAAGTGGACCTCAGCTAAGCTTTTTTTGGGCCACCCCGCTGCGTTACAGGAAGCCCCGCCGATGCCTCATGCCTTGATCGTGGACGACGATATGGATGCCGCCAACTCGATGCGGGGGCTGGTGATGGGCGAGCAGTTCACGGTGGCGGTGGCGCATAACCTTCGTGATGCACGGCGACAGATCAGCCTGCAGCAGCCTGACGTTCTGCTGCTCGACCTGCGCCTGCCCGACGGCAACGGCATGGACTTGCTGGCCGAACCGCAGCTGATCGCCGAAACCGAAGTGGTGCTGTGCACGGGGCACGCCAGCATCGACACCAGCGTGCAGGCGCTGCGCCTGGGTGCCGCCGACTATCTGGTGAAGCCGGTCAACCTGAAGCAGTTGCAGGGTGTGCTGTCGCGCATCATGAAGCCCACCGCGCTGAAGGCCGAAGTGCGCAACCTGACAGCGCAGCTGGACAGCCGTGGCCACTTCGGCACGTTGTGGGGCAAAAGTTTGCCGATGCAGCGCGTTTATGAACAAATCTCGCGCGTGGCCGGCACCAGTGTCACGGTCTTCATCACCGGTGAATCGGGCACCGGCAAAGAACTGGTGGCGCAAGCCGTGCACGACCTGAGCCGGCGGCGCAACCGGCCCTTCCTGCCGGTGAACTGCGGTGCTATCAGCCCGCATCTGATCGAGAGTGAGCTGTTTGGTCACGAGAAGGGCAGCTTCACCGGCGCCGACCGTCAGCACCAGGGTTTTTTTGAACGCGCCAACGGCGGCACGCTGTTTCTGGACGAGGTCACCGAAATGCCGCTGGAACTGCAGGTCAAGCTGCTGCGCGTGCTGGAAAGCGGGCGCTTCATGCGGGTGGGCAGCACGGTCAGCCAAGAGGCCGATGTGCGCATCATCGCCGCCACCAACCGGCTGCCTTTTGACGCCGTGGCGGCCGGCAAGCTGCGTGAAGATTTGTTCTACCGGCTGGATGTGTTCCCCATCGAATTGCCGCCGCTGCGCGAGCGCTTGCCGGACGTGGCACTGCTGGCGGCCCACTTCCTGGCTGGCATCAGCGAACAGGAAGGGCGGCACCGCCATTTCACGCCGAATGCCCTGGCGCAGCTGGCGCGCCACCGCTGGCCGGGCAACGTGCGCGAGCTGCGCAACGCCGTGCAGCGCGCCTATGTGATGGCGCCGGGTGACAGCATCGACGAGCAGTGGCTGCCGCGTGGCAGCCCGGTTGCAGGCGCTGCTGCGCCCTTGCCACAGGCGCCGCCTTCAACGGCGGCTTCGGCAGCCGCTGCACCGCTGTCGCTGGCCGCCTCGGCCGCAGCGCCTGCGCCCGTGCGGTCTGTGACGGGGGTGGAATGTGTCAGCGTGCCCATTGGCACGTCCGTCGCCGATGCCGAACGCCTGTTGATGCTGGCCACATTGCGCCACTTCAACCACCATAAAGAGCGCACGGCAGCGGCGCTGGGCATCAGCTCAAAAACACTTTACAACCGGCTCAAGGACTACGCGCTGGAAGGCCCTAACCAGAAGAGTCAGGGACAGGTCGGTTGATCCTGACGGCGGAGTTGTGTGCGCGCTTGTATGTGTGCTCGTATGCGTGCTCGTATGCGAGGTCGTGTGCGTGCTTGGATGCGTGCTTGGATGCAAGGTCGTGCGCGGGGACGTGTGCGGGCCGTGTCGGTTGCGTCTGACACCGGTTCATGGCGCTGGCTGACAGCTCTTCCTGCAGGCTGGTTTTATGGTTGCCGCATCGCCTATCACTGGGCCTGTGTGCGAAGGAACAGAACCATGAAACATGCCATTCAAACCGGTGCCGCGCTGCTGCTCGCCGTCTCGCTGCTCGCAGCCTGTGATCGCAGGAATGAAGACACCACCGCCGGTCAGAAGGTCGACCAGGTGATCGCGAGCACTGAGAAAAAAGCCGCCGAACTGGGCGACAAGGCCCGCGAAGTCGGCAAAGACACCGCCGACGCTGTGGCCATGAAGGCCCGTGACGCCACCATCACCACCACCGTGAATGCCAAGCTGGCTGCAGACAGCAGCCTCAGCGCTCTGGCCATCAATGTGGATACCGTGAATGGCCGCGTGGTGCTCAGGGGCACCGCACCCGACACCGAGTCGCGCAGCCGCGCCACCACGCTGGCGCAAGGCGTTGAAGGAGTCTCTGAGGTCGCCAACGAAATCAGCGTCGAAGCGAAAAAGCCCTGACAGCAGCGCTGGCGGCACGCCGCAGGTTCAGCCGCAGGTTCAGCGGCAGGTCAGCGGCAGGTCAGCGGGCGGAAGCAAGCTGAAGCAGGGGCGCAGCTGGCGGTGCCCGCATCAGCAGCGCAGGATGGTGCGCAGTTCATCCAGATTCAAAGGCTTGCGCAGGCAATGGTCGAAGTCTTTGTAACGCGACGAGATGAAATCGTCCACGTCGGCGTGCGCAGTCACCGCGATCAGCACCAGGTCTGAGCCGTGCGTGGCGCGCAAGCGCCGCGCCAGTTCCAGGCCATTGATGCCGGGCATGTCGATGTCGGTCAACACACACAGCGGCGAGTCGCGGGCAATGATGTCCAGCGCTTGCGCGCCGTCGTGGGCCACCACCACTTCGTGCCCGTCTGCGGCCAGAATTTCGGCCAGCGTGTTGGCGGCGTCGGGGTAGTCATCCACGATAACCAGCCGCGAAGTCTTCAGTTCAATGTTGGCGGAGTTGTCGGCCATGGTGGCAGGCTCTTTCTGAAGCGAAGCGGAAGCGGCATGTGAGGAAGCGGCATCTGCGGAAGCGGCATGTGCGGAAGCGGCATGTGAGCGGGGCAAGGTCATCATGCATGGTTTTTGGGCAATTGTTGTGCCTGTGGGGCGCTGGGCGTCGCCGGTGCTGCAGGGCCTGGCCGGCGACGGCGACGGCTTTGATATTTGTTCATGATGGGCGTGGCCGAAACGCCGTGCAGGATGATCGACAGCGCCACGGTTGCCAGCGTGGCGCTGATCAGATCACGCGCCAGACTGCCTTGCACACCGTGGTCAAGCGCCACCGCCAGGTAAAACAGGCTGCCGATGCCACGGATGCCGAACCAGGCCACCAGCCGGCGCTGCTGCCGCGTCAAATGGCCGCGCTGCAGCCGCACCACGGCAAACACCGACAGCGGTCGCACCAGCAGCACCAGAACGACGGCGAAAGCCAGCACCGCCCACGATGGCGGCACGCTGTGCAGCAGCAAGCCCAGGCCCAGCACACCCACGGCTTCAAACAGGCGCTCCAGGCGCTGCCCGAATTCGCCCAGCCGTTCGGCCAAGGCCTGCCCACCCTGGGCCAACGCCTGCTCATGAAAAGGCCACAGCAGCGTGGCGCCGACGGCAAACACCACCACAAAGCTGGAGGTGCCGGTGGCCCGGGCCAGCCCGTAAGCCAGCGCCAGTGCGCCCACGTACAGCAGTTCGTCACGGGCCATCGGGTCGCCGCGTTCGATGCGCTTGCGCAGCGCATAACCCAGCAGGCTGCCCGTGGCCATGCCCAGCAGCGCGCCGCCCACGATGGCCCATGCCAGGTCGTTCAGCCACCAGTCCACGGCGTGGGTGCCCAGCGTGTGCAGCCCCAGCAAACCCAGCGCCAGCATCACGGCCGGCAGGGCCGTGCCGTCGTTCAGCCCGCCCTCGGCGGTGAGCGAAAGCCGCACCGCGTCGCGGTCCTCGTCAGAGTGGATCTGCACCTCTGAGGCCAGCACCGGGTCGGTGGGCGCCAGGATGGCGGCCAGCAGCAGCGCAGCCGGCCACGGCAGCCCCAGCAGCCACACGGCAGCCACGGCAGCGGCAACGATGGCCACCACCATGCCCGGGCCCGCCATCAACAGGGCCACACGCCAGGCCGCCAAACGCGGCGGCACCCGCAGCCGCAAACCCACGGCCAAAAGTGATATCAGCACGGCCGCTTCGATGGCAATGGTGGCAGTGGCTGCGTGTTGCCGCAATTCTTCCGGGGTGGGGGCACTCAGCGCCCAGCCGGCCAACCAGCCGACCGCGAGATACAGCACCGCCGGTGTCAACGGCAGACGGCCCACCGCGCGGGCTGCCAGCGTCAAGGCCAGCAGCACGGTGCCCAGCAGAATCAGGCCGGCAGTGAGCATCGGGTGGCGCTTGGCGCGTATTCAGTGCCGCACGCCGGCAAGGGTGCGTCGGGGCAGGGCGGCGCAGGCTTCGGGTGTGGGCGAGCGGGCCACGCCGCTGGCGGAGTCAAATAAAACTTCAACCGGCGGCGCACACACGCGCCTGCTCGCGCAGCGTGCGCACCACGTCGTGGTTGCGTTTCACGCCGTTGAGCTGCTGCTCGACAACGGCAAGCGCTTCGGCGGTCAGGTCTTGCGCCCGGGCCTTGTGGTAACTTTTTAAAGCGCTGTCTTCGCCGTTTTCGGTTTCTTGCAAGAGGGCGTGGTCGTTGTAACCCGACAGCGTGCCCTTCACGGCCACCCAGCCCCGGTGCAGCGCGCCGCTGGCACTGCCGCTGTCTTCAGCCGTGCCCCCGAGGTGCACCACCAGCGCCTGCAATGCCGCAGCCGAGCGGCGACATTCCAGTGCACGTTTCAGGAACAGCTGCCGCGTGGCGGGCGTTTTCAGATATTCGGCTGTGGTCCGAAAACCGTACTCACCGTCCTTGGCGGTTTCAATCAAGGTGTTTGGCGTGCTGAGGGTGGTTGCTGTGGTGGTCATTGCAGTTTCCAGGTGCATGGATGGGGCGCGACGACTTCAAACAAGCGCCGCTGCACAGACGCCCAGCACGGGCCGATCTTGCCCATCGGCACTTGGCGCCATGTGCGCTTTGCAGGCAAGCAGCGTGCCCGGTGGCCGGCCAGCAGCGCCTTTGCGGCGCTGTCAGCTGGTGCGCGGCACGCCCTGCAACAGCGCCTGCTGCAGTGCCGCCAACAGCTCGTCGGGGCTGCAGGGTTTGCGCAGCACCACAAATTCGCGCGCCGCATCGCCATTGCCTGCGAAACCACTGATCAGCAGCACCGGCAGTTGTGGGCGCTCGCGGCGCAATCGGCGCGCCAGGCCCAAACCGCTGAGCGGCCCAGGCATGACAACGTCGGACAGCACCACGTCCACTTGGAGCTTGCTGTCCAGCAGGCGCATGGCTTCGCCGGCGTTGGCCGCACGCGCCACCGTGGCCTGGTGGGACCGCAACAGCCCGGCGGTGACCGCGGCCAGTTCACTGTTGTCTTCCACCAGCAGCACGCGCAGGCCGGCAATGCTGGGCGCCGGCTGGGCCGGCTGGGCCGGTTGCGCAGACGGCTGTTGCGGGGCGCTTCGCAGGGCTGCTGCGGCTGGTGCTGCTGGTGCTGGTGAGGCTGGTGCAGCTGGTGTGGAAGGGGCAACTGATGCAGCTGGTGCGGAAGGGGTAGCTGGTGCGGAAGGGGCAGCTGGTGCGGAAGGGGCAACTGATGCACCTGTAGGGTCAGGAAGTGTTGACGCCGCGGCCGCCGCCGCCGTTGCCGCTGGCAACAACATCACCACCGTGGTGCCGACACCCGGCGTGCTGGCGATGCGTGCCACACCGCCGGCCTGCAGACAAAACCCGTGCACCTGGCTCAAGCCCAAGCCGGTGCCCTTGCCTTGTGGTTTGGTGGTGAAAAAGGGCTCAAAGACCGCCTCGGCCATATCGCTGGCCATGCCGGGGCCGTTGTCGCCCACCGAGATCATCACCCAGCGGTTGGCGGCCAAACCTTCGGTGTCTTCGGCATCGGCGTTGCGTGCGCTCAGCCGCAGTTCACCCCCCGCCGGCATCGCGTCGCGGGCGTTCAGCGCCACATTCATGAGCGCCAGTTCCAGTTCGCTCGCGTCCACCAGCACCGGCCAGGTGTCGGCGTTCACACGCACCGAGATTTCGGTCTGTTGCCCGAGCAGGCTGCGCAACTGTTCCACCCACTCGGGCAGGTGGCGGGCCAGCTCCAGCGGCTGCGGACGCAGCGTGCGTTGGCCGGCAAAGCGCAACAGGTTCTGCGTCAGCCGGCTGCCGATTTCAACCGCGCGCAGCGTTGCGGCCAGCGGCAGCTGCAGGGCTGGCGTGGCGGCGTGGCGCTTGATCAGGTGCGCGCTGTTGCTGATCACGCCCAGCAGGTTGTTGAAATCGTGCGCCACGCCGCCCGTCAGGCGGCCCAGCGCTTCCACCCGCCGGCTTTGTGCCATGCGCTGTTCGGCTTGCCGTGTGCGGTCCACCGCCTGCGCCACCTGCCGTTCCAGGTCTTCACGGCCCAGCGCCAGGGTGCGCGAAGCTTCGGCCAGCGCCACCGCCACGTCGTCACATTCGGCGATGCCGGTTTGCGCCGCCAACACCGGCAGGCCACGCTGCAGCTGGGTGGCGGCGGCCTTCAGCGCCAGCACGGGCCTGACGAGGTTGCGCGCCAGCAGCGACGCACCACCCACTGCCAGCGCCAGCAGCGTCAGCGCGCCCAGCGCCAGCTGCAGCACGGCAGCCGACAACCAGCCGGCAAACTCTTCACGGCGCATGGCGCTGACGAAGGTCCAACCCCGTTCGCCGGTGACGTGGAACGTGGTCGCACGAACGCCGTCAAGCGTCACCGACTCAAACAGCCCTTCAGGGTGGCTGCCCAGCCGCGCCAGCAGGTCACCGGTGGCTTTGCGGCCCACGAAGGCGGCGCCGCCGGGATGGCGCGCCACCACCGTGGCCTGATCGTCCAGCACCGTGTTCAGGCGGTCGGCGGGCAGGCCTTGGCGATCAATTACCTGCTGCAGTTCACTGGGCCTCAACGCCACCATCAGGTTCAGCACGGTCTGGCCGTCGCGCTGCACGGGTTCAACCAGTGCCGCGTGGGCTTCGGTGCCCACGGCGGTTTGCAGCGGCAGTGTCTGGGGTGTGGTGAACCAGGGGTGCGACGCCGCGGTGGCAGTGCCCGTGGTGGCGACGGGGGCAGCTGCAGCGTTGGCCACCGCAGCAGGGCGGCCATCCGGCCATCGCGTGTCGAGCAGCACACCGCCGGGCGCCCGCAGTTCCACCCATCCCTGCGACCCCTGCAGCCCGCTGCTGACCTGGCGGCCGAAGTCGCTGAGCGATGCGGCACTGATGGCGGCACCTTCGTCGAGGCTGCTGGACTGCGCCAAAACCCGCGCCAGGCGCGCGCGGCGTGTCAGTTCGCCGTCCACCACCTGCAACATCGCACGCGCCGTTTCGCGCAGCGTGCGTTCGTGGGCCTGGCGTTCGGCGCGGATGGCGCTGCCGATCACCCAGGCCACGGCCAGCAGCCCCGGCAGCAGCACCGACAACACAAACAGCAGCAGACGTGAACGGATGGTGGCGGGCATAACGGTGGTCAGAACTTTCGCAGGCACCGTTTCAGCGCCCGTAGAGGCGAAGACGATAGCGTGCCCGGGTCTGCCACGCCCACCGGGTTTCGGGCTCGATGAGTGTGCAGTTGCAGGCGGCGCGAACCACCGGTTCCCCGTGCCAGAGCTTCAGCAAAGCCCGTGCCCGCAAAGCGCCGGCTGCCAAATTGGCGGCTTTGCCTTGGCGAGACGTGTGCTTCTGCAATGCCCCGGCGCTTCACCGCGCCGCCTGCAGCCGCGCTGGCAAGCTGGCCTGCAGCTGCAGCGCTGGCCACCACACCGCGTAACCGCCGTCGCTGGGGTGCAGCCCGTCGCGGGCGTGCAGCGAAGGGTTGCGCACAAAGGGGTCGTCCTGGCGTTCGTGGAACAGGTTGACGTAGATGACACCCGGCCGCGCCGCCGCCGCCGCTGCCACCGCGCGGTGCAGTGCGCGCGAGCGCGCGGTCATCCACCACGAAAGCGGCGCCATGAAAAACGGTGCGTTGCCGACATTGCCGCTGGGCGTCAGCACCACCGTGCTGCCGAGCTGCAGCACCACCGTGCTGCCGAGCTGCAGCGCGCGCTGGGTGACGCTGTCGATGTCGGCCTGCACCGTGTTCATGAAGCCGGGGCGTATCACATCGTGGCCGCCGGCCTGCACCAGCAC
>JAYUPP010000263.1:0-3456 GCA_043760045.1 Betaproteobacteria bacterium | reverse complement strand
TGCGCGGCGACGTGATGGACGCGGCGGTGGCCGGGCTCAGCGGCCTGCGGGTTGCGGTGCGCTGAAGCTTGATATGGAACTCTTCAACTTCAACCGCTCTTCGGCGTCTTACCGCGTGCGCATCGCCCTGGCGCTGAAGGGCCTGGACTACACCTACCGCGCCGTGCACCTGGCGCGCAATGAGCAGTTCAATGAGTCGTATGCGGCCGTCTCGGCGTCGCGCCTGGTGCCCTTGCTGGTGGACGGTGAAAACAGCCTCACGCAGTCGATGGCCATCATCGAATACCTGGACGAAACCCACCCCGAACCGCCGCTGCTGCCCGCCAGCCCCGCCGCGCGGGCGCGGGTGCGGGCATTGGCGCAAGACATCGCCTGCGAAATTCACCCGCTGAACAATTTGCGTGTGCTGCGCTACCTGGTGCACGACCTGAAGCTCAGCGAAGACGACAAAAACCGCTGGTACCGGCACTGGGTGGAAACCGGGCTTGAAGTGGTGGACCGCCAGTTGGCGGCGCTGCCGGGCCGCTACTGCCACGGCGACACACCTGGCCTCGCGGACTGCCTGCTGGTGCCACAAATCTTCAACGCCCGCCGCTTCAACTGCAACACCAGCCATGTGCCGCATGTGATGCGGGTATTCGATGCCTGCATGGCATTGCCGGCCTTTGAAGAGACACGGCCAGAAAAGTGCCCTGACGCCGAGTGAGGCTGAGAGCCGACGCGGGCTGAAGCATGAAATCTTGAACCTGCCGCTGCTGCGCCCTCAGTGCGCACTGCCCCCGGGCGTTGTGGCCGCCATGAGCTTGCGCACCGGCGGCGTCAGCCAAATGCCTTTCGACAGCCTGAACCTGAGTTTCGGTGTGGGCGACGACGCCCAGGCGGTGCATCACAACCGCAGCCTTTTTGCCCGTGCACTGGGCGCACGGCCGGTGTGGCTGCGCCAGGTGCATGGCAGCACCGTGAAGCGGCTGCACGCGGGCGCCGACGCGGCACCGCTGACCACGGCCGATGCCGCCTGGACCAGCCAGCGTGGCCTGGCGTGCACGGTGGGCGCTGCAGACTGCATGCCGGTGCTGTTTGCGCTGCACGACGGTAGCGCGGTGGCCGCCGCCCACGCCGGCTGGCGCGGGCTGGCCGCCGGGGTGTTGCCGGCCACCTTGCGGGCGCTTTGTGAAGGCATGTCAGCACAGCCAAAAGATTGCACCGTGTGGCTGGGCCCCTGCATCGGGCCACTGCAGTTTCAGGTGGGGGCGGAAGTGCTGTTGGCCTTCGGCGCCGACCCGGCTTGCCCTGAAGCGCGCTTCTTTACACCCAGCGGGGCTGCAGACGGCAGCGCACGCTGGCTGGCCAACCTGCCGGCCCTGGCGCTGGCGCAACTGCGCCGTGCCGGCGTCACTGACGTGGTGAATTCAGGCCAGTGCACGTTCAGCGACCCGTCAAACTTCTTTTCTTACCGGCGCGACGGCATCACCGGGCGCCATGCTGCGGCCATCGGTTTGTTGTAGCGCGGCGGCTGGCAGGCTGGCTGCGGGCATCGATTCAGGCACCGATTCAAGCGCGGCTGTGGCGCGGGCCTCGGCGGCCTTCAATGCGCGCCGTCGCGATGGTGTGCCCAGGATATAAAGCAGGATGGACAGCGGCAGCAGGCCGTATAACAGCACCGTGAAAAACGCGCCCAGCAGTGTGCCCTGGCTCGACAGCGCTTCGGCCACCGCCATCATCAGCACCACATACATCCAGGCGATGGCGATCAGGTGCATATCACTCCGAATGAAAGATCAGCGGCAGCACCGCCAGTCATGACGCCGTCAGCACCGTGGCGTAAAACGGCGTGACTGCAAAATTGCAAACGTACAGGAGACTTCTGACATGAACAAACACAACACCGGCAACCCGGCTGACCCCGGCAACATCTTGTCTGCCGTCATGGGTGCTTTTGGTGGCGGGCAGGGCGGCTTGCCCGCGCTCAATGTGGCGCCGCAGCAGCTGACACAGATCCAGGCCGACTACGTCAAGAATGCCACGGATCTGTGGAACCAGTCGCTGCAGCGCCTGCAGTCCCCCACTGCCGACAAGCCGGCGGCCATTGCTGACCGCCGCTTTGCCAGCAGCGAATGGCTGACCAACCCGGCGGCAGCGGCTACTGCGCAGCTTTACCTGCTGAACGCGCGCACGCTGATGCAGATGGCCGACAGCGTTGAGGGCGACGCCAAGGCCAAGGGCCGCATCCGATTCGCAGTGCAGCAATGGATTGACGCCACCAGCCCCAGCAACTTTCTGGCGCTGAACCCTGACGCGCTGAAAAAAGCGCTCGACACCAAGGGCGAAAGCATCATGGCCGGCATGCAGCATCTGCTGGAGGACCTGAAAAAGGGCCATGTCTCGCAGACCGACGAATCGGTGTTTGAAGTCGGCAAAAACGTCGCCACCACGGCCGGCAGCGTGGTCTTCGAGAACGAAATTTTCCAGCTCATTGAATACAAGCCGCTGACGGCCAAGGTGCATGAACGGCCGATGCTGTTTGTGCCGCCCTGCATCAACAAGTTCTACATCCTGGACCTGCAGCCCGAGAACTCGGTCATCCGCTACACGGTGGAACAGGGTCACCGCACTTTTGTCGTCAGCTGGCGCAACCCTGATGCGTCGCTGGCCAACAAGACCTGGGACGACTACATCGAACAGGGCCCCATCACGGCCATCAAAACGGTGCAGGCCATCACCGGTGCCCAGACCATCAACACGCTGGGTTTCTGCGTTGGCGGCACCATCCTGTCTACCGCGCTGGCTGTGCTGGCAGCGCGTGATTTGCAGCCCGCGCATTCGGTGACCTTGCTGACCACGCTGCTCGACTTCGAGAGCACCGGCATCCTGGACATCTTCATCGACGAGACGATGGTGAAGATGCGCGAGATGACCATCGGTGCGCAGGCGCAGGGCGGCCCGGGTTTGTTGAAGGGCCAGGACCTGGCCACCACCTTCAGCTTTCTGCGCCCCAACGACCTGGTGTGGAACTACGTGGTGGGCAATTACCTGAAGGGCGAAACGCCGCCGCCTTTTGACCTGCTGTACTGGAACGGCGACAGCACCAACCTGCCCGGGCCGATGTACTGCTGGTACCTGCGCCATACCTACCTGCAAAACGAGCTGAAGCAGCCTGGCGCGCTGACGGTGTGCGGCGAAAAAGTGGACCTTGGCCGCATCGAAGCGCCGTTTTTTGTCTACGGCTCGCGTGAAGACCACATCGTGCCTTGGGCGGCCGCCTATGCGTCGATGCCGCTTATCCAGGGCAAAAAGCAGTTTGTGCTGGGCGCCAGCGGCCACATCGCCGGCGTCATCAACCCGCCGTCCAAGGGCAAGCGCAGCTACTGGACCAGCAACAAGCTGCCGGCCAAGGCCGAGGACTGGCTGGCCGGCGCCACCGAGCATCCCGGCAGCTGGTGGACGGCGTGGTCGGAC
>JAYUPP010000262.1:0-8989 GCA_043760045.1 Betaproteobacteria bacterium | reverse complement strand
ACAACCCGCGCGCTGGGGCGCTGACATGCGCTTCACCAAAGTGGACATCGCGGGTTGGTTGCAAGGTCTGCGCGCACCCGGTGCCAGCGGCACTGCCGCCCTGGCGGGCGGCGGCACCACCAACAGCCCGCGCGCCCTGAAACGGCAGCGTGATGTTGCGCGGCGGGGTGGTGCCCAGCCGGTGCAGTCTTACCTGACGGGCACGCTGGAGGGCCAGTTCCAGGTCAACGGGCGCGGCCAGTCGACGGCAGAAATACTGTCCACGCTGGACGGCAACGCGAAGCTGATGCTGCGCGACGGCACGGTGTCGCATCTGGTGACGGAACTGGTGGGCCTGGACGTGGCCCAGGCGCTGGGGGTGTTGCTGCGCAGCGACCGGCCGCTGCCACTGCGCTGTGCACGCGTGGACCTGCAGATTCAAAACGGCGTGTTGCAGCCGCGCCTGGCCGTGCTGGACAACGCCGACAGCACGGTGCGCATTGCAGGGCAAGTCAACCTGCGCGACGAAACTCTGGCGCTGCGGGCGACCACCAAACCGAAAGACTTTTCACCGCTGGCGCTGCGGTCGCCCATCACCGTGGGTGGCACCTTGGCGGCGCCTAAAGTGGGCGTGGACGCCCGGCGCTTGTCGGGCAAGGTGCTGGGTGCTCTGGCGCTGGGCGTGACGGTGGCGCCGGCTGCCGCGCTGCTGGCGCTGGTCGATCGGGGCCGCGACGACGACGTCGACCCCTGTGTGACGCCGGCCGCAGCGCCTGCCGTGCCACCGGCGCAACAGGTAAAAGCGCCTGTGACCAAGCCCACGCAGGGGCGGTGAAGTCCTACGGCGAGGTGGGCCACTGGCTGACCCGGTGCCGGCTGACGCACGCTGAACATAACGGCAATCGATCGCGAGCCCACAGTGTCTACTACCCACACCGCCAGTACCGTGCAACCGATGACGGACCACGAAGCCGAGCAGAAAACTTTGCTGGCGCCCACCGATAACGTCAGGATTCAGTGGCAGCAGCCCAAGTCTGTGCGGGATGCAGCGCGCAGCCACGCGGTGTTCTGGGTCGGCATCGTGGTGGCCTTGGCGCTCATGTCCTTCTACGTTCACATCCTTGATGAACAGGTGCTGCGCGGTGCACAAGTGGGCGCGCTGTTGCGCGTCGATGCGCACGCCCCCAGCGATCTTGTTTACGCCTTATGAAAACGGTTGATGAAGTTTGGTTGCAAGCTGAACAAGCGCATGCGCTCGCCCTTTGCAAGCGAGTGCGCCTGCAATTGGCCAACTGCTGTGCTGCAGCGCTGGACATGAATGACATGGCCGAAGAATTGATGGCCCTGCCGCCGGCAGAGGTGGCCTGCGATTGCGTGGCCCACCTCGGTGACGTGGTTCGCTCAACTCCAGTCTGCAGCTTGCATGACTGAACGTGAGCAAGGTGCAGACCCCGCTGCCGACCCTGGCGCCTACCGTGCCAAGCAGTTGGCGGTGGCCGCTGCAGACGACGTGGCGGCGGCGCCGGCTGGCGCCATCGCACTGCTGAAGGCCGAGCACCGGCTTTGCAAAGCTCGATCTGCAGCGCTTGAACGAACAAATTGCCCAGCACAAGGAAACCGTGTTGGCTGAACTGCAGCACTCGGACTGAACGCGGCTGTGCATCAGGCTGGCGCGGCGGTGCGTGCCACGGCCGCCTCCACCGCGTCCAGCGCCACGGGCTTGGTCAGATGCAGGTCGAAACCGGCTTCGCGGCTGCGACTTTCATCCTGCGCTGCGCCCCAGCCCGTCACCGCCACCAGCATCATGGCCGCAGCCTGAGCGCGCAGCGCCCGCGCCAGCATGTGGCCGTCCATGCCCGGCATGCCGAAGTCGATGAACGCAATGTGCGCGTCCCAGCCGCGGACGGCCGCCAGCGCCTGCCCGGCGTCGTAAGCGGTTCGCACCTCGTGGCCCAGCAGTGAAATCAGCATCGACAAACTGTCGGCTGCATCGCGGTTGTCGTCCACCACCAGCACGCGGCGGCCTGCGGTAGCAGGCGTTGCGCTGGCGCAGCCCGGCCCTTCATGGTTGTCGCTGGGGTTGTCGTTGATGTGGTCGTGTGCGCGCAGTGGGCACTGCGTTTCAGCCGCCAAGCCCGGCGCAGCGGCCAGCGGCAGCACGACCGTGAATTCGCTGCCGAGGCCCGGGCCTTCGCTGTGCGCGTGCACCGATCCGTGATGCAGCGCCACGATGCTGCGTGCCAGCGCCAAGCCCACGCCCAAGCCGCTGCCTTGTTGGCTTGGCGAGTGTTGACCGGCCTGCGCGAACATCTCGAACACTTCGTCCAGCATCTTCGGTGCAATGCCAATGCCGTTGTCGCACACCTTCAACAGCGCCTGTGTGTTCGCAGCGTCCGTTTCCAGCACCAGCCGCACCACTCCACCACGCGGTGTGTACTTGGCGGCGTTGTTCAGCAAGTTGCCCACCACCTGGGCCAGGCGGGTCAGGTCGACGTGCAGCCACAGGGGCTCGGGCGGGCACTGCAGTTCCACCCGGTGTTCGTAAGCCTGCAGCACGGGCATGCTGGCTTCCAGCGCGGCGTCGGCCACCTGCTGCAGCGTCACGGGTGCGCGCTGCAGCGCCAGCTTGCCGGCCGAGAGGCTGGACGCGTCCAGCAGGTCATCGATGAGCCGCACCATGTGGCTGACCTGCCAGCCCATCATCGCCAGCGCCTGGCGGGCCTGTTGGGGGTCGGGCGACTGCTGCAGGATGTTCAACCCCCACGCAGCGGCGCCTAAGGGTTGCGCAGTTCATGCGCCAGCGTGGCCAGGAATTCGTCTTTGCGCCGCTCGCCCTCGCGCAGCGCGCGTTCGGTGTTGCGGTGCTCGGTGGCGTCTTGCACGATGGCCAATGCATGTTCAACCGCGCCGTCAGCCCCCAGTTCATGCACCAGGCGCACGACGAAGGTTTTTTTCAGCGTGCCCGTGCCGTCGGTGACAAATTCGAATCGGGTGGCGCGGCCGTGCAAAAACACATCGTCCAGCGCGCTGACCCACAGCGCCGCCAGCGGCTGGGACAGGCCGGTTTCGTGCGGGCGCCGGCCCAGAATCTGTTCGGGCGACAGACCGGTGCCTTGTTTGATGGCTGCATGGGCAAAACCGTGGCGGTGGGTGCGGTCCAGCCGCGCCAGTGCATCGGGCGAGTTGTCAGCCAGCGTGCGCAATTCGCGTTCACGCCGCTCCAGTTGCGACTGCGCCAGCTTCAGCGCCGTGATGTCCACCAAGGCCCCCACCGCGCCGCGCACTGCGCCGGCTTCGTCGCGCAGCGGTGCGGCGCCGCCGTAGATGTGGCGCACCGTGTCATCGTCGAAAACCAGGCTGATTTCCATCGGCGGCACAGGCTGGCTGGTGGCGGTGGCGCGCTGCAACGGCAGCTTATGGGGCGCCGCCGGCACGCCGGCGATGAATTCGCGCAAGGGGCGCGCCGCAGCGCCCTGCTGCGCTGCAGTGGCCGACGCGTTGTCGTCCTGTTCCATGCGCAGCAGTTGGTAGGACTGCGGGTTGCCGGTGATGCGCAGGCACTGCGGGTCGTGTGCGATCCAGATGGTGGCCGGCACACTTTGCATCACCGCTTCCAGTTCCTCGGCGCGTTCCCGCGCCAGCAGGTTGGAGGTGGCCAATGCCAGCAGGCCCAGCTTGCTGGCCGTGACGTCCTGGAAATACAGGGCCACACCACCGCCGGTGCGCGGGTAACAGCGGATGTCGAACCAGCTGTTCCACTGCCGGTGGAAATACTCCAGCTGGCGCACCTCGCCCGCGGCGGCGCGGCGGTATTCGGTTTCCACGGGTGTGCCCCGCGTGTTTGGAAACTGCTCCCAGTGGTTGCAGCCCAGCAGTTGCTCGGCTGTGCAGCGCAGCAGCCGTTCAGCGGCGGGGTTGACGTGGATGAAGCGCCATTCGGCGTCCAGCGCCACGAAGCCGTCAGCGATGCTGGCCAGCGTGCTGTGCACGGCCCGTTCCGCCAGCGTGCGCTGCGTGACGTCATGGCTTTACACGAAGATGCCGGTCACTTGCCCTTCGGCGTCGCGCATGGGCTGGTAGATGAAGTCGAGGTAACGCACCACCGGTGGGCCCCCGTCGGCGGGCTGCAGCTGCAGCGGCTCGGCGCTGGCCTCATGCGCCTGGCCGCTGTGGAACACGCGGTCCAGCAGCTCGATGAAACCCTGAGCGCCCACCTCGGGCGCGCAGTCCACCACGCGGCGGCCGATGACGGCGCGGTGGGACAGCAGTTCCTGGTAGCGCCGGTTGGCGTATTCGAACTGGTGGCCCGGGCCTTGCAGCACGCAGATGAAACCCGGCGCCTGGTCGAACATGGAAAGCCAGCGCTGCTGCGAAGCCTGCAGCCGCTGCGCCAGCTGCACCTGGGGCGTGGTTTCGGTGCACAGCACCAGCACACCGCCGACACCACCCGGGGCGTTTTCGTCGTCAACCGGCCCATAGCTGTAGGTCCAGTAAACCGCTTCCACCCGGCCATGGCGCGTGATGGGCAACAGCTGGTTTTCATGCCAGGTGGCGCCGGCGCCTGACATCACCCGATCGATCTGCGGCCCGATGTCGGGCCAGATTTCCTGCCATGCCACATGTGCGGTGGCGCCCAGAATGCTGGGATGTTTTTCAGGCCCTGACGATCGGCTGTAGGCGTCGTTGTAGAAACACAGATGCTGCGGCCCCCAGAACAGGAAAACGGGGTGGTTGGTGCTGAGCAGAATGCGCAAGGTGGTGCGCAGCGCGGCAGGCCAGCTTGCAGGGGGCCCGATGGCGGTGGCGCCCCAGTCGAGAGCACGAATGTGCGCCCCATCTCGCCACTGCCGGCAAGAAAGGCGGGGCAGGCGCTCGACGCCGCAGGGTTCTGCGCTCGGAGTGGGCCGCTGTGCTGAGACATGTTGTTGCTGGGGAAGCCTTTGATGGCCTGCCCGGAGGGACTCGAACCCCCGACCCCCAGCTTAGAAGGCTGGTGCTCTATCCGGTTGAGCTACGGGCAGCAAGCGCAGCATTGTATGAAGCGGCGGCCGACTTGCGGCTGGCGCTGGCGCGTTGTTGGCTCGGCGCGCCGCGGCCTTCAGCGCTGTTGAAACTGCGTGACACCAAACAAATTGGCGCGTGCCTGCTCGTCGGTCAGCGGCCGGCGCCGGCCGACCAGCACTTCAACGCCACGCATCACCGCCGCTCGGGCGCTGATCTCGTCGAACCAGCCCAACAGGTGCGGATATTCGGCCCAGTCGATACCCTGATTTTTCCAGCTGCGCAGCCAGGGGAAGATGGCAATGTCGGCAATGCTGTATGCAGCGCCGCCGATGTAGGTGCTGCGCGCCAGGCGTTTGTTCATCACGCCGTACAGGCGCCGCGCCTCGTTTGTGTAGCGGTCCACCGCGTAAGGCACTTTTTCAGGTGCGTAAATGCGGAAGTGGTGCGCCTGGCCAAGCATCGGGCCGACGCCACCCATCTGGAACATCAACCACTGCAGCACTTCGTACTTCGCGCGTGTGTCCTGCGGCAGGAAACGGCCTGTTTTGGCGGCCAGGTACAAGAGAATGGCACCCGATTCAAACAGCGCAATCGGCTGGCCGTCAGGGCCGTCAGGGTCGGTCAGTGCCGGCACCTTGTTGTTCGGGCTGATGGCCAGGAACTCGGGTTTGAACTGCTCGCCAGCGCCGATGTCAACAGCATGCACCCGGTAGGGCAGGCCACATTCCTCAAGCATGATGTGGACCTTGTGGCCGTTGGGCGTGGGCCAAGAATACACTTCCAGCATCACAGCTCCCGGGTTGTCGGCTCGCCTGCTAACTTTCCTCGGTGCGGGGCAGCGCCCCGGGTCCGGGAAGACTTTCACATCAACTGGCTCTCGCAGACTCTAAACCATGCTTGAAGGCCTTAAACGACTGTTCACCCGCAGCGCTGCGCTGCCCGCCAAAGACTGGGACGGCGTGCAGCCTTGGGCCGAAGCCAAGCAATACGATTTTCGAGGTGTGCAGTCCGAGGGCTTTGTGGTCGACGGGCGCCTGGGTGTCACGCCCTGGCGCCTGGAATGGGGTCCTTCACAGCGGGCCTACATCGCCGGCCGGGAACTGCGTTTGCGCTGTGAGCTGGGCCTGAGTGCCGACCTGCATGCGCTGGTGATGAACCGCACGTTGCAAGAGCAGATGGAAGCGGCCGTGTTCAACCAGTATGTTGAAGGTGTGCAGACGCGCATCGACGACCAGACGCCGCCCGAAATGCGCTGGCTGGTGATGTTTCCGAAGCTGGTGGGCAGCGACATGGGTGACCTGCGCGAGCGCTACATCGCACTGGCCAGCAAAAAAGGCTGGATGTTGCGCTGGCTGCAAGGCCCGCTGTCGCAGGCGCTGGCTTCACACCGTGTGAACGCCGCGATTCCGCTGGTGTTGATGATCGGCCGCGGCCGCCTGATGCTGCGCACCGAAATGCCGGAAGCCGAGGTCAACGAGATAGAACGTTGGCTGCGGCTGTTCGAGACCGCCGTTCGTGAAGCACGGCGGGTGGCCAATGAAAGTGACGAGACGCTGACGCCGAGCGCCGAGCCGGTGCAGCGGCCCGGCGCGGAACCTGTCTAGACAAGTATCGGGTTGGCGCTGAAAAAAAGGGCGCTGCGAAAAGGCGCTGCAGCAGGGCGCTGCAGAAGAGCGCTGCGAAAAGGCGCTGCAGCAGGGCGCTGCGAAAAGGCGCTGCAGAAGGGCGCGCCCCAACCGCCACACCAGCGCCCAGCACTCATCACGACGCCGGCCGCAACTTCCCCAGCTCCAGCTTCGCAATCGCATTGCGGTGCACTTCGTCGGGCCCGTCGGCAAAACGCAGCGTGCGCGACAGGGTGTAGAAGTAGGGCAGGGGGGTGTCCTGGCACATGCCAGCGCCGCCATACACCTGCATCGCCCAGTCGATGATCTGGCACGCCATGTTGGGCGCCACCACCTTGATCATCGCAATCTCGGCCTTTGCGCTTTTGTTGCCGGCGCGGTCCATTTTCCAGGCCGCGTGCAGCGTCAGCAGCCGCGCCTGGTCGATCATGCAGCGTGCTTCGGCGATGCGTTCCTGCGTCACCGTTTGCTGCGCAATGGTTTTGCCAAAAGCGGTGCGGCTGGTGGCGCGCGCGCACATCAGCTGCAGCGCCCGTTCGGCAATGCCGATCAGGCGCATGCAGTGGTGAATGCGGCCGGGGCCAAGGCGGCCCTGGGCGATTTCGAAACCGCGGCCTTCGCCGAGCAGGATGTCGCTGACGGGCACACGCACGTTCTTGAAGTCCACTTCCATGTGGCCGTGCGGCGCGTCGTCATAACCAAACACCGTCAGCGGGCGCAGGATGGTGATGCCCGGTGTGTCGGCCGCCACCACCACCATCGACTGCTGTGAATGTTTGGGCGCTGCGGGGTCGGTTTTGCCCATGAAGATGTAGACCGCGCAGCGCGGGTCGCCGGCGCCGCTGGTCCACCACTTGCGGCCGTTGATGACGTAGTGGTCGCCGGCACTCGAGCTTTCTCGTCTGATTTCGGATTCGATGTTGGTGGCGTCAGACGAAGCCACCGCCGGCTCGGTCATGGCAAAGGCGCTGCGCATCTTGCCGTCCAGCATCGGCGCCAGCCAGCGCTTTTTGTGCTCGGCGGTGCCGTAGCGCGCGAAGACTTCCATGTTGCCGGTGTCGGGCGCCGAGCAGTTAAAAACCTCGCTGCTCCAGGGCACCGCACCCATGATTTCAGCCAGTGGCGCGTAGTCCTGGTTGCTCAGGCCGAAGGTGAATTCGGCTTCACCTGCCGGGCTGACGTCAGCCCCATTTGAGCCGCCATGCTGGCCCTCTGCACTGGGCGGCAAAAACAGATTCCACAAGCCGGCGGCACGTGCTTTGGGCTTCAGCTCTTCAATCACCTGCAGCGGCGTCCAGCGTTTGCCGGCTGCGGTGTTGGCTTCGATCTCGGCGTGGTAGCTCGCCTCGGCCGGGTAGACATGTTCGGCCATGAAGGCGTTGAGCCGGGATTGCAGGTCTTGTGTGCGGGGTGAGTAACTGAAATCCATGGTGTTTTTAGGCCTGTGGGGGTGAAGAACAAGCGGCGGGGGTGGGTCACGCCTTCAGCGCAAACTGCCACGCCATCTCAGCCAGCGTGCGCGTCGCCGCACCGGTGGCGCGGGCCTGGCCGCTGGACGCAATGCCGTCCACCACCCGCTTGGCGATGCCCTGCGTGATGGCGGCCAGCCTGAACAGGTTGTAGGCAAGGTAAAAGTTCCAGTCGGCCATCACTGCGTCGGGGTCGCTGCGGCCGGTGCGCTGGCAATAGCGGCGCACATATTCGCGTTCATCGGGTATGCCCAAAGCGGCGTGGTCCAGGCCGCCAATGCCGCGAAAAACACCCGGCGGGATGTGCCAGGACATGCAGTGGTAGCTGAAGTCGGCCAGCGGGTGGCCCACCGTGGAAAGCTCCCAGTCCAGCACTGCCAGCACACGCGGTTCGTGGTTGTGAAACACCAGGTTGTCGAGCCGGTAGTCGCCGTGCACCACCGACACCTGGCTGGCGTCCAGCGCGGTGGCCGGCAGGTGCGTGGGCAGCCAGCGCAGCAGCTCGTCCATGGCCGCTATCGGTTCGGTGACTGACGCCAGATACTGCTTGCTCCAGCGGCCAATCTGGCGTTGGAAATAGTTGCCCGGCTTGCCGTAATCCTGCAGACCGCAGGCCACCACGTCCACGCTGTGCAGCGCCGCCATGACGCGGTTCATTTCGTCGTAGATGGCGTTTCTACCGGCGCTGTCGAAGCCGGGCAGTGACTGGTCCCACAGCACCCGCCCCTGCACAAACTCCATCACATAAAAAGCGCGGCCGAGCACCGATTCGTCTTCACACAGGTGGTGCATGCGGGGCACCGGCACGCCAGTGCCGTGCAGCGCTTTCATGACGCGGTGTTCACGCTCCACCGCGTGCGCCGACGGCAGCAGCTTGGCGGCCGGGCCGGGTTTGCTGCGCATCACATAGGC
>JAYUPP010000261.1:0-3461 GCA_043760045.1 Betaproteobacteria bacterium | reverse complement strand
CACGCACCACCTCGGTCACGTCAGCCATCTCAAGATGGGTTTTGCCGGCCAGAAACCCGGCCAGCAGCAGCCGGTCACAAACCGAGTTGATGCGCCGCGGTATGCCGCCGCTGGCTTTGAAGATGGCCTCGAACACCGCCGCCTCAAAGCTGGGCTTGCCGGTGGAGCCGGCGCACTTGAGCCGGTGCTCGATGTAATGCTGGGTTTCGTCCAAATCCAGCGGGCCGATATGGCAGGTGGCCGCCACACGCTGGCGAAACTGCTCCATCTCGGGCCGCTGCAATATCTCTCTAAACTCAGGCTGGCCCACCAGAAAACTCTGCATCAGCGCCTGGTTGCCAAATTGAAAGTTTGACAGCATGCGCAACTCTTCCACCGCCCGGGGCGTCAGGTTCTGCGCCTCGTCCACAATCAACAGGCAGCGCTTGCCTTTGGTCGTCTGGCTGATCAAAAACGCCTCCAGCGTGATCAGCAGTTCAGATTTGGGCACATCCTTGACCTTGAAGCCAAACGATGCACCCACCATGCGCAAGGTGTCTTCGGCACCCAGCTGGGTGGTGACCAAATGGCCCACCACCACGTTGCTGCCGTGCAGGCCGTCGATCAGCGCGCGCAGCAAGGTGGTTTTGCCAGCACCGATCTCACCGGTGATGACAATAAACCCCTCATTGCGCGAAACACCGTAGTCGAGATAGGCCTTGGCACGCCGGTGCTGCTTGCTGCCGAAGTAAAACGTCGGGTCGGGGTTGAGCTGGAAGGGCTTGTTGGTCAAGCCATAAAAAGATTCGTACATGGCTCAGAACCGAATACCGTAAGTGGCGAACAAGGCGCTTTCGGCATAGGCCGACGGGCCGGTTTTGTACAACGCCCGCCGGGCGCCGACGGCCAGCGTGCTTTGCACAGACAACTGGGTGCTGTGCAGCAGGCTGACTTGGCGCTGCCGGCTGTCTTGGCTGGCCAACGTGCCGCGGCCCTGCCGTTGGTTCAAGACCAGCCCCAGCGAGGACTGCGGCGTCAAGCGATGCGACAGATCCAGCGACACGCTCGTCTGCCGCACTTCAGTGGCATTGGCCAGATCGTCTTGCGCACCCAGCACCAAGTCCAGCCGTCGGCTACGGCTTTGTGCCAGCGTCAGCAAGGCCGTGCTGCGCGGGCCGAGCATGGCCACTGAAAAATTCAGCCGGTTGTCCAGCGTGGCGGCAGAGCGCAAGAAGCCAGGTGGCGCACCCGCGCCCGGGTCGATGTTGTTCAGCCTCAGAAAGATGTCAACCAGTGCGGCGCGCTTGGCGTCATCGGGCTCGCGCGGCTTGAGCACCGCAAAGTAATGGTCGAAAGCGGTGCCGCGGCTTGCGGCGCCGGTTTGGCCGTCGCCGGTGGTCAAACTGCGCGACTCACTGAGCCGCCACACGGTGAGCGGCGTGCGGTACTCGAAACTCACGCTGTGCGACTGGCCAAAAAACCGGCGGTCGAGCTCGGCGGACAAACGGGCCCTTGGTGAAGGTGCCCACACCAGGCCCACGCCCCAGGTCTGGTATCTCTGGCGCTGCGCGGCGGCCAGGTCGGTGAACTCAACACCGGCATTGCCGTTGAGCTTCAAATCCAGATCATCCAGCCGCAGGTTGATGTTGCCGATCAGCCGGTCGTCCTCGTTCACGCGGCCCAGCTTGAAGCTGGACCGCACATGTGAGCCGTCCAATGACCACCCCAGCAGGCCGGGTGACGCCGGCTCCACGCGCAGCGTTGCCGTGCTGGCGCCTGAATTGCCGATGCGGCTGTTGCTGCTGTCGGACACCGAATAGCCCAGCGACCCGCTGTAGCGCAAACCCGGCCCCAACGGCCCTTGAAACGACGGTGTGATGCGCAGCGTGCGCACTTCGGTGGTGTTGTCATTGCTCAAGCCGTTGCTGGTGGGCTGCACCCCGAAGACCGACACCGCACGTTGCGATATGCCGGCCTCCATGACCACTTTCACGCGCCCTTCAAGCAAATCAGCGACCAGGTTTGAACGCAATGCGTTTTGCAGCTCATTGCGGTCGGTGTGGCGGGCATAGACCAGGCTGGACAGCGAATAGTCGAGATAGCCCCGCAACAAGCCGGCATCGCTGCGCAGACTGACACCCGCTGTCAGGCGCGTGATCGCGTCAGATTGCGGATTGACGCCCGTGAGCCGGTGGTTGTCGGTCAGGGTTTCGGTGACCGACCCACTGGGCACGAGCGCCAGAGCGCGCGGCAACGCCACCGGTTGCGCGCCCGCTGCTGCGGCCAGCAGCAGCGCGCCCAAAGATGACCCCAGGGCCCAGCGCAAGCGCGCATCGGCCCGACCAGCCTGCCAGGCCCGCGTGCAAGCCAACGCCACCGACTGCCCACCCGGCCCCGCCAGCTCAAGTGGGCGTCGGCGCATCGGCAGGCCCCTTGCTGGCTTGCCCTGGCGCATCCACATCACCGTAGCCGTAGCCATAGCCGTAGCCATAGCCGTAGCCATAACCGTAGCCGTACGCGCCCTGCGAATCGGTGCGCGCCTTGTTCAACAACATCATCCGGATCGGGCAAGACTCGATGGTGGACAGCGCATGCTGCACATCGGCCTGCAAGGTCTTGCCGGCATGCACCACCATCACCACCTGCCCCATCTGGGTGGCCAGAACCCGCGCCTCGGTGGTCAGCAACAGCGGTGGTGAGTCAAAGATGATGATGCGGTCAGCGTAGCGCGAGGCCATGTCGGACAACAACTGGCGCATCGCTTCACTGGCCAGCAATTCGGTCGATTTGGGGTGCGGCCGCCCGCTGGGCAAGATGGTGAGTTTGTCGATGTTGGTGCGCATCAGCACATCACTCATCTCGGCTTTGCCCTCCAGCAGGTCGAGCAGGCCAAGCGCCTCGGTCAGGCCCAGTTTTTTCAGCACCGACGGCCTGGCCACATCGGCATCCACCAGCATCACCGTGTGGTCCAACTCGGACGCGATGCTCATGGCCAAATTGATCGACGTGAAGCTCTTGCCCTCGCCCGGCATGGCGCTGGTCATCATGATCAGGTTGCCGTGGTTGACCCTCGACGCGCCTTTGCCCATCGCATTGGCGATCAGCGGCCGCTTGATGACCCGGTACTGGTCTGCCATGTGAGAGCGTGGCGCGGTGGGCACCAGAAACCCGGCGGCCGCCAGCATGACCAGGTCAAGCTCGACCGTCTTGGACAAAGGCGCGGACGCAGGCTCCGGCATGCTGCCCACTGCGGCGGGAGCCTGCGCGGCTGCGGTGGGCCAACCCGCGGCCGCGCTGTCCGGTGCGCCCGCCACCGCCACGCTGGCCGCTTGCTGCCTGGGGGGCGGGATTGCGGGCCCGATGTCGGGCACCGCGATGCCGGCTTCGCGAATCTGCGCCAGGCGCTCGGCCGCCTGCTCTATCAAGCTGATCATGATGTTTTAGCCTACCTGCCGTGCGGCAAGGATCGAGATCGTCACCAG
>JAYUPP010000260.1:0-3471 GCA_043760045.1 Betaproteobacteria bacterium | reverse complement strand
AGCCCCGGCGGCCTGCGCGACCTGCAGGTGTTGATCTGGGTGGCGCGCGCCGCCGGCCTGGGGCGCACCTGGGCCGAGCTGGCCAGCAAGGGCCTGATTACCGCGTTCGAGGCCCGCCAGCTCGTCAAGCAGGAAGGCACCCTGCGCCTGATACGCGCCCGCTTGCATGGGGTGGCCGGCCGGCGCGAAGACCGGCTGGTGTTTGACCTGCAAACGGCGGTGGCCGAGAGTTTTGGCTACCAGGCCAGCGGCAGCACGCGCAGTTCAGAAGTGCTGATGCGCCATTACTACTGGGCCGCCAAAGCGGTGACACAGCTCAACCAGATCTTGGTGCTGAACATCGAAGAGCGCATCAGCGGCTCTGAACAAGCGCCGATGCGCCCCATCAACGCGCGCTTCCTGGACCGCGGCGGCATGCTGGAAGTGGCGCACGACAACCTGTACAACGAAAACCCACACGCCATTCTGGAAACTTTTTTGGTGTTTCAACAAACACCCGGTTTGACGGGTCTTTCGGCGCGCACCTTGCGTGGCCTGTACAACGCGCGTGCGCTGATGGACAGCGCGTTTCGGAAAGACAGTTTCAACCGCGAGATGTTCATGGACATCCTGCGCCAGCCGCACGGCCAGACGCGCGCCATGCGCTTGATGAACCAGACCAGCGTGCTGGGGCGCTACCTGTGGGTGTTCAGGCGCATCGTTGGGCGCATGCAGCACGACCTGTTTCACGCCTACACGGTGGACCAGCACATCCTGATGGTGATGCGCAACGTGCGCCGTTTTTTCATCCCCGAACACGCGCACGAATATCCGTTCTGCAGCCAGTTGGCAGCGCAGTGGGACAAGCCCTGGCTGCTGCTGGTGGCCGCGCTTTTTCACGACATCGCCAAGGGCCGGGGGGGTGACCATTCAGACCTCGGCGCAGTTGAAGCGAAACGCTTTTGCCGCGACCACGGGGTGCAGCGTGCCGACGCGCAGCTGGTTGAATTTTTGGTGCATCACCACCTGACGATGAGCCGCGTGGCACAGAAAGAAGACCTCACCGACGCCGTGGTGGTGCAGGTCTTTGCACGGCTGGTGGGCACCCCGCAACGGTTGGTGGCGCTGTACCTGCTGACGGTGGCCGACATACGCGGCACCAGCCCCAAAGTGTGGAATGCCTGGAAAGCCAAGCTGCTGGAAGACTTGTACCGTTTGACGCTGCGCGCGCTGGGCGGCGCACAGGCCAACCACGACGCCGAAATTGAAGCGCGCAAGCAGGAGGCGCGGCAAAGCCTGGCCTTGCACAGCGCCTTGCCCGGCACTGAAGAGCCGCTGTGGAAAACGCTGGAAATCAGCTACTTCGCACGCCATGATGCAGCCGACATCGCCTGGCACGCGCGCTCGTTGTGGCGTTATGTGCAGACCGGCAAGGCCATCGTGCGGGCCCGCCCTTCTTCGGCCGGCGACGGTCTGCAGGTGCTGGTGTACTGCCCCGACCGGCCCGACCTTTTTGCGCGCATCTGCGGCTATTTCGACAGCGCCGGTTTCAGCATCCTGGACGCCCGCATCCACACCACACGCACCGGCTTTGCGCTCGACACCTTCCAGATCGTGGCCACTCAGGCCATGGTGCCCGACACGCCGGGCGGCTATCGAGATTTGATATCGCTGGTCGAAACCCAGGCCGCGCTGGCGCTGGACAACACCGGCCCGCTGCCCGAGCCGCGCAGCGGCCGCGTGTCGCGCCGCGTGCGCTCATTCCCGGTCACGCCGCGCGTGGCGCTGGCACCCGACGAACGTGCACAGCGCTGGCTGCTCACGGTGTCGGCCAGCGACCGCACCGGGCTGCTGTATGCCATTGCCCGCGTGATGGCCAAAAACGGCGTCAACCTGCAACTGGCCAAGGTGACGACGCTGGGTGAGCGGGTGGAAGACACTTTCTTGGTCGACGGCCCGGAGCTGCAGCGCCCGAAAGCGCAGCTGCGCATTGAAACCGAGCTGCTTGACGCCGTGGCGGCGCCGCACGGCTGACCGCTCTGCTGCCTCAGCCAACTTCATAAGTTGCTGGCTACAGCCGCACACTACCCCCCCCCCCAACCCATCCCAATGGCCCTGCACCGCATCACCGCTGGCGACGCCTTGGCGCAGTACGCTGAGTTCGACTGCGTGATCGATGCGCGCAGTGAAAGTGAACACGCCGAAGACCACCTGCCCGGCGCCGTCAACTGGCCCACGCTGAGCGACGAAGAACGCCACCGGGTGGGCACGGAATACAAACAGGTGTCGGCCTTCGAAGCGCGCAAACAGGGCGCGGCACTGGCGGCGCTGAACATCGCGCGCCACTTGCAAAACCATGTGCTGCAGCACCCGCGCGGGTGGAAGCCGCTGGTGTATTGCTGGCGCGGCGGCCAGCGTTCGGGTTCACTGGCACTGGTGCTGTCCGAGATCGGCTTCACGGTGCGGGTGCTGGAAGGCGGCTACCGGGCCTTCAGGCGCGAGGTGCTGCAACGGCTGCAGAGCCTGCCTGCCACGCTGCAGTACCGGGTGCTGTGCGGGCCCACCGGGTCGGCCAAAAGCCGGCTGCTGCAAGCGCTGGCTGCACAGGGTGCGCAGGTGCTGGACCTGGAAGCGCTGGCCTGCCACCGCGGTTCGGTGTTAGGCCCGCTGCCGGGCCAGCCGCAACCATCACAAAAAGCCTTCGAGACGGCCGTCTGGCACACGCTGCAAGGCTTCGACCCGGCGCGCGCGGTGTTTGCAGAAAGCGAAAGCCGCACCATCGGCCGCCTGCGTGTGCCCGAGAGTTTGTTGGTGGTGATGCGCGCCGCGCCGTGCATCCGCATCGACATGAACCTGGCCGCGCGTGTACGCTTCCTGCTGCAAGACTACCCGCACTTCGTCACTGACACTGAACTCTTCTGCCAACAGCTGCAGCCGCTGATGGAATTGCGGGGCGCCGCCACCGTGCAGCGCTGGCAGCAGATGGCGCGCGAACAGGCCCTTGCAGGTGTTGAACGCGGCGCCACCGTTGCAGGCCCGCTGGCGCAGGTGGTGCAAGAACTGCTGGAGCAGCACTACGACCCGGTTTACCTGCGCTCGATGCAGCGCAACTATGCGCAGTTTGAGCGCGCCCGCATGCTGGTGCTCGCTGATGCGTCAACCAGCACCCTGCACAACCACGCCGACGCATTGATTGACTGCCTGTCCAGCGAAGGCACAGTGGGCCAGACAAGCGACTGAATTTCTTGCTGCGGGGCACCGCCCCGCAGCAAGCAAGACCTCACATCAACCCATGTGCAAACCACCGTTGCAGCTGAAGTCAGCCCCGGTGGTGAAGCCTGAATCGTCACCTGCCAGCCAAGCGCAGATGGAGCCGATTTCATCGGGCGTGCCCAGGCGCTTGACGGGGATGGTGGCAACGATTTTTTCCAGCACTTCGGGCTTGATGGCGCGAACCATCTCGGTACCGATGTAACCCGGGCTCACGGTGTT
>JAYUPP010000259.1:0-3477 GCA_043760045.1 Betaproteobacteria bacterium | reverse complement strand
TGGCCTTCGTGCACCAGGATGTTCTTTTCCTTGGCGATCAGCTCTTCATGCACATGGCCTTCGGGGTCGGTGATCTGCAGGCGGTTTTTGCCCTTGGTTTCCTTGCCAAAACTGATGGTGCCGGTGATTTCGGCCAGCAGGCCCACGTCCTTCGGTGAGCGGGCTTCAAACAGCTCAGCCACACGCGGCAAACCGCCCGTGATGTCGCGAGTTTTCTGCCCTTCCATCGGAATGCGCGCCAGCACTTCGCCCGGTGCCAAATCTTGGCCGTCGCGAATCTGAATCAGTGAACCCACCGGGAAGCCAATGGTCACCGCGTGGTCGGTGCCAGGGATCTTCACTTCCACACCCACGGCGTCCAGCAGCTTGACCTGCGGCCGCACCACCTTGGCCACGCCCCGGCGTTTGCTGTCAATAACCACCAGTGTGGACAGGCCCGTGACCTCGTCCAGCTGCTTGGCCACCGTCAGGCCTTCTTCCACATTTTCGAACTTCGCCCTGCCCGCAAATTCCGTGATGATGGGGCGCGTCAGCGGGTCCCAGTTGGCCAGCACGGTGCCGGCTTTCACTTGCTGGTCGGGCCTGATGTTCAGCGTCGCGCCATAGGGCAACTTGTGACGTTCACGTTCGCGGCCATGCTGGTCGCTGATGACGATTTCACCGGAACGGGAAATCACCACCAGCACACCCTTGGCGTTGGTGACGTAGCGCATGGTGGCGTTGAAGCCGATGACGCCGTCACTCTTCGCGTCCACGCTGCTCGCCACCGCTGCGCGCGAAGCCGCACCACCGATGTGGAAGGTGCGCATCGTCAACTGCGTGCCCGGCTCGCCGATGGACTGTGCGGCAATCACGCCTATCGCCTCGCCAACGTTGACCTCGCCACCACGGCCCAAATCGCGGCCGTAGCACTTGGCACAAATGCCGAAACGCGTGGCGCAGGTCAGCGCCGTGCGCACTTTCACTTCGTCCACGCCTGCAGCTTCCAGCACGTCAATGGTGTCTTCGTCCAGCATGTGCCCGGCCCCCAACATCATTTGCTGGGTTTCGGGGTGCAGCACTTCAACCGCCGTGACACGGCCCAGGATACGGTCGCGCAAGCTTTCAATGACCTCACCACCCTCCACCAACGCACGGCGGTTCATGCCGTTGTTGGTGCCGCAGTCGGTTTCGATGACCACCAGGTCTTGTGTCACGTCCACCAGGCGGCGGGTCAGGTAACCCGAGTTGGCTGTTTTCAAAGCCGTGTCGGCCAGGCCCTTGCGCGCGCCGTGGGTGGAGATGAAGTACTGCAGCACGTTCAACCCCTCGCGGAAGTTGGCTGTGATCGGCGTTTCAATGATCGAACCGTCAGGCTTGGCCATCAGGCCGCGCATGCCGGCCAGCTGGCGTATCTGCGCCGCCGAGCCGCGTGCACCCGAGTCGGCCATCATGTAGATGCTGTTGAACGACTCCTGGTCCACTAGTCTGCCGTGGCGGTCTTGCACCTTTTCCTTGGACAGCTGGCTCATCATGACCTTGCCGACCTCGTCACCGGTTTTGCCCCAGATGTCCACCACCTTGTTGTAGCGCTCACCGGCCGTCACCAGGCCCGAGACGTACTGCTGCTCGATTTCCTTGACTTCCTTTTCGGCGCGTTCCAGCAAACCGGGTTTTTCTTTCGGCACCAACATGTCGTCGATGGCAATTGAAATACCGGCCCGGGTGGCTAACTTAAAGCCGGCCTGCAACAGCTTGTCGGCAAACACCACCGTCTCTTTCAGGCCGCAGCGGCGGAAGCTGACGTTGATCAGGCGCGAGATTTCTTTCTTCTTCAGCGCCTTGTTGATGTTGATGAACGGCAGGCCCTTGGGCAGGATTTCAGACAACAGCGCACGGCCCACGGTGGTGTCCACCAGCTTGGTTTCTTGCGTGAATTCGCCGGTCACCTTGTCTTTGGCGAACTCGGTCATGCGCACCGCAATCTTGGCGGTGATTTCCACCACGCCGTTGTCCAGCGCCCGTTGCAGCTCTTGCATGTCGGCAAAGATCATGCCTTCGCCACGGCCGTTGATGCGTTCGCGGGTGGCGTAGTACAGGCCCAGCACCACGTCTTGTGAAGGCACGATGCTCGGTTCGCCGTTGGCCGGGAACAGCACGTTGTTTGAAGCGAGCATGAGTGTCCGCGCTTCCATCTGCGCTTCGATGCTCAGCGGCACGTGCACGGCCATCTGGTCGCCGTCGAAGTCGGCGTTGAAGGCCGAACACACCAGCGGGTGCAACTGAATGGCCTTGCCTTCGATCAACACCGGCTCGAATGCTTGAATACCCAGGCGGTGCAGCGTTGGCGCGCGGTTCAGCAGCACCGGGTGTTCCTTGATCACTTCTTCAAGGATGTCCCACACCACCGGCGTGCCGCTTTCAACTTCTTTCTTCGCCGCCTTGATGGTGGTGGCAATGCCCATGGCTTCCAGGCGCGAGAAGATGAAAGGCTTGAAGAGTTCGATGGCCATCAGCTTGGGCAGGCCGCACTGATGCAGCTTCAAAGTCGGGCCGACCACGATGACCGAACGGCCCGAATAGTCCACCCGCTTGCCCAGCAAGTTCTGGCGGAAACGGCCACTTTTGCCCTTGATCATGTCGGCCAGCGACTTCAGCGCGCGCTTGTTGGCGCCCGTCATGGCCTTGCCACGGCGGCCGTTGTCGAGCAGGCTGTCCACAGCTTCTTGCAGCATGCGCTTTTCGTTGCGCACGATGATTTCCGGTGCCTTCAACTCCAAGAGCCTTGCCAACCTGTTATTGCGGTTGATAACGCGGCGGTACAGGTCGTTCAGGTCACTCGTGGCGAAGCGGCCACCGTCCAGGGGCACCAACGGGCGCAGGTCCGGCGGCAGCACCGGCAGCACATCCATCACCATCCACTGCGGGCGGATGCCGCTCTTCTTGAAGGCTTCCAGCACCTTCAGGCGCTTGCTGTTTTTCTTCATCTTCAGCTCGGAGCCGGTGGCGTCGTTGCGGATCTTTTCGATCTCGCCGTCGATGTCCATTTCCTCCAGCAGCTTCTTGATGCCCTCAGCACCCATCAGCGCCACAAACTCGTCGCCGAATTCGGTGTGTTTGGCCTCGAAATCGTCTTCGGTCATGATGCTGAATTTCTTCAGCGGCGTCATGCCCGGGTCCACCACCACGTAGGCTTCAAAGTACAGCACACGTTCGATGTCACGCAGCGTCATGTCCAGCACCATGCCCAGGCGTGACGGCAGGCTCTTCAGGAACCAGATGTGCGCGCAAGGCGCGGCCAGGTCGATGTGGCCCATGCGGTCGCGCCGCACTTTGGTTTGTGTGACTTCAACGCCGCACTTTTCGCAAATCACACCGCGGTGCTTGAGGCGCTTGTATTTGCCGCACAGGCATTCGTAGTCCTTGATGGGACCAAAAATCTTGGCGCAAAACAGGCCGTCGCGTTCGGGCTTGAAGGTGCGGTAGTTGATGGTTTCG
>JAYUPP010000258.1:0-3495 GCA_043760045.1 Betaproteobacteria bacterium | reverse complement strand
CAGCCGGTTGATGCGGCCGGGCAGCAGGCCGTCGATGCGTTCTTGCAGCGCCTTCATGGCCGCGTCTGACCACACTGTGACTTCGCCGTCGGTCAGCGCGCGCACCCCCAGTGTGCGGCTGCCGGCGTGCTCGGCCACCAGGGCGCCGCGAAAGTCGAACCCGGGCACTGAAACCAATGGCTCTTCGGCCGGCCCGCCGCGTTCAAAGTCAAAACGCGACAGCACATCGGTGCCTTCCGCGCCCTGCGCGCGTGCACCACGTACAAGGCTCCTGCCGCGTCCACCGCCACTGGACGCCACGGCATGTGCAGGCGGTCGGCGTCCAGGATGCGTTTCCATTCGGCGCTGGCTGGCGCGCGCCAGTGCACCTGCACCCGGCCCGGCACCGCGACCAGCGCCACCCGGGGCTGGCCCAGCCCATCAAACAGCCACTGGTTGACGCCGCTGGGTGCACCAGCCAGTTCCAGCTTGCGCGTGCGCTGCGTATGCACGTGCAGGCGCAGCGGTGCCACGGTGGTCAGCGCACCCGCGCCGCGCTCCAGCTGCCCGACGATGACCTCGCCGCTGTTGTCTTGCGGCACTTGCAGCAAACAATGGTTGTGTTCCAGGCGGCGGTCGTGTCTGGCGAAGGTGCCATCGACCACAAACTGTTTGCGCGTCCTGACCAATCCCAGGGTTTCGCCACCGCTGCGCGCCACGCTGTACAGGCCCGGCGCAAAGTCGGACGCACCGCTGCCGGCTTCGTCGTCGGTGAGGCTGAAGACCAAAAAGTCGTCGCCCACCCAGCGCACGCCAAAGACATCGGCGTCGCTGAAAGTGGCCAGCGCCACGGGCTTTTGCGGGTTTTGCAGGTCCAGCGTCAACAGTGCATTGCGGCCACTGGGCAGGGTGCGCAGATAGGCCAGGTGGCGGCCCGAGGGCGACAACGACAGGCTGGCCATCTCGGTGCGGCCGAAAAAATTTTCAACGGGCACCAGGGCCGCGAACTTTGACAAGGGTGCTTGGGCCTGGGCTTGGGCTTGGGGCCGGGCGTGCGGGCTGCACAGCGCTGCAGCGGCTGCAACAAGCGGCACCACCGCCCCGCACGCCCACTTCCCCACCGTGCTGGGCAACAAACTGTCGCGACAGAGCTGAAGCGCGGCAGCGTACATGGCTGTCCAGTGTAGAGGTCTGCAGGCTTGGGTTGGCACCCAGTTTGGGTTGCGGGGTGGCGGGGTGGCGGCGGTGGTGTCGATGCCGCTGGCGGTGCCGGTGGTCAAGCGCAGCAACAGTGGGCACGAAGCCGGGGTCAAGCCGCGCCGCTGATGGCCGAACCCGCCGGCAGTTGTGCTGCTGCCTGGTTAGCATGACTGCGAAAGCACTGCAGGAGTGGATGAATGAGCACCGCATTTGCGCCCAAGGCAGCCCGGCTGCTGTGGCTGTTCCTGGGCGGCGCCGTTGCGGTGGCCGTTGCGGCGGCCGTTGCGGTGGCCACTGCGGCTTCGGCGGCGTGGGCGCAAGCGCCGCTGCCGTTGCCGCTGTTCGACGCCCACCTGCACTACAGCCACGACGCCTGGGAGCGCCTGCCGCCCAAACAGGCCGTGGCCCTGATGCGCCAGGCCGGGCTGAAGCGCGCGATGGTGTCGAGCAGCAGCGACGAAGGCACGCAGCTGCTTTACGCCGAGGCGCCCGACCTCGTGCTGCCGGTGCTGCGCCCGTACCGCACGCGGGTCGAAATCGGCACCTGGGTGAACGACCCTTCGGTCATCACGCACCTGGAACAACGGCTGGCGAAGTACCGTTAGGTCGCCAGCGGCGAGTACCACGTGTTTGGCGCCGATGCCGACGGCGCCGTGATGCGCGGCGTGGTGCAGTTGGCGCGCACACATGGGCTGGCGCTGCATTCGCATGCCGACGCCGACGCCATCGAGCGCCAGTTCAAACAAGACCCGCAGGCGCGCATCCTGTGGGCGCATGCCGGTTTTGATAGGCCTGAAAAAGTGCGCGAGATGTTGCGCAAGTATCCGCTGTTGGCGGTGGACCTGGCTTACCGCAGCGACCACGCACCGGGTGGCCGGCTCGACCCGGCCTGGCGCGCGGTGATGTTGGAACTGCCCGACCGCTTTTTGCTGGGCACCGACACCTTCACGCCCGAGCGCTGGTACGGCGTGGCCGAACACACACGCCTGGCGCGGCAGTGGCTGGCTGAATTGCCACCTGATGCGGCCGAGCGCATCGCGCATGGCAATGGCGAACGCCTGTTTGGTGCGCTGGCGGCGGGTCTGAAAAAGGCCACGCCGTGACAGCAGGCGGCCCGCGTCGCGCGTCGCGCATGCACGCTGCGGCAGCGCGGCCGGCGCGCCACGGCTGCTGGACTTCACGGCCGAAGAACGTGCGCGCATCCTGGCCCACGGCCCCTGGCCTCTGCCCAGGCCACGCGACGCCAGCAACCGCGCCGAAGGCCGCCTGGCCGCCGTGGTCTGGGGGCGTGCGCTGTTTTTCGACACCCGCTAGTCGGCTGGTGGCCGCTTGAGCTGTGCCAGTTGCCACCTGCCTGGGCGGGCCTTTCAAGACGGGCGGGCGCTGCCGGCTTCCAGCCCTGCCGCCACGGCAGCAGCTGCTGCAGAACCCTCAGCTGCGGCCGCCGTCACCACCCCCGTCACCACCGCCCCTTTGCGCACCGGCCCCCGCAACACGCCCGGTTTGCAAGGCACCGCACGCCAGCGCTGGTGGGGCTGGGACGGCGTGCACGACTCGCTGTGGGCTGCCAGCCTGGCGCCGCTGCTGAGTGCGGCCGAGATGGCGCAGTCCACCCGTAGCCTGGCGGCACGGGTGCGCGGCACGCCGCAACTCGCGCAAGGCTACCGCCGCGCCTACGCGCAGCCCCTGCCGCTGGACGACGAGCGCCTGGCTGTCGATGTCGCCAAGGCCCTGGCCGCCTGGCAGGCCACGCTGGCGTTGCCGCGCAGCCCTTTTGATGATTTTCGCGCTGCGCTGGCACGCCAGGACACCAAGGCCGCAGCACGCTACCCGTTGGCGGCGCAGCGCGGCTTGCGCATCTTCGTGGGCGCAGGCCGCTGCTTTTTCTGCCATACCGGCCCGGCCTTCAGCAATGGTGAATTTGCCGACATCGGCATGCCCTTTTTTGTGCCGGGTGGTGTGGACGCCGGCCGCCACCAGGGCCTGCTGCATCTGCAGGCCAGCCCCTACGCGCGGTTGGGTCGCCACAACGATGCCCACAACGCCGCGGCCACCGACCCGCGCGCCGTGGCCACCCGCCATGTGGTGCTGCAGCCGCGGCACTTTGGCGAATTCAAGGTGCCGGGCCTGCGCGGGCTGGCGCACAGCGCGCCCTACATGCACGACGGCAGCCTGGCCACGCTGCACGATGTGCTGCAGCACTACTCTGCGCTGAACGAAGAGCGGCTGCATGCCGACGGTGAACGCATCTTGCGACCGTTGAAACTGGACGCAGGTCAAAGCGCCGACCTGCAGGCGTTCTTGCGCAGCCTCACC
>JAYUPP010000257.1:0-3506 GCA_043760045.1 Betaproteobacteria bacterium | reverse complement strand
CAATACCAGTGGACGCTGATCGAGGGCGTCAACGATGGCGACGATGAGATCGAGGGCATCGTGCAACTGCTGTCGGGCAAGTACGCGCTGATGAACCTGATCCCCTACAACACGGTGGACGGCAGGCCCTGGCGCCGCCCCGACGGCGAACGCGCGGCGCACATGGCGCGCACGCTGCACCGGCGCGGCATCCTGACCAAACTGCGGCAATCGGCTGGCCAGGACGTCGACGCCGGCTGCGGTCAGCTGCGCGCCCGCAGCCAGGACCCCAAGGCCAGGCGCATTCCGATTCAGGCCGCTTGATCGCCAAGCGGAATGGCCAACCGCGACCTTCCAAGCAGCAACGTGACCGGCCACGACATGGACCGCTACGTGGTGTTCCTGCGCGCCATCAACGTCACCGGGCGCTTTGTGAAAATGGCCAAACTGGCCGCTCACTGCCAAGCCTTGGGCCTGCACGATGTGCAAACCTTCATCAACAGCGGCAACGTGGTGTTCAGCTCGCCCGACACCTCTGCTGCAGCACTGACCGAGCAGCTGCAGACAGGGCTGCACCAGCGCTTGGGGTTTTTCAGCGAGGCCTTTGTGCGCAGTGAAGTACAGGTCCACACGCTGGCGCATCGCACCGCTCAACTGGCCCAGCAAGTGCCTGAAGGCGGCGATCTCAACGTGATCTTCTTGCAGCAGCCACTGGACGCCGCGCAGACCCTGCTCGTACAAAACCTCAGCACCGCCATCGACCGCTTCGACACCCAGGGTCCGGAGCTGCTGTGGCTGTGTCACCAAAAGCAAAGCGAGTCGACGTTTTCCAACGCGGTGCTGGAACGCCGCTTGAATCTGCGCTGCACGCTGCGCCGGGCCAGCATGCTGCAGCGCCTGTCGGCGCAGCTGCTAGGCGGCGGCTCTGCCTGAGTCCACCCTGGCCGGCAGCAGACGCACAAACTCGGTGGCCGGCACGGGCTTGGAAAACAGATAGCCCTGGCACTGCTCGATCTGGTGGGCACGCACCCAGGCCAGTTGTTCGGCGGTTTCCACGCCTTCTGCCACCACCGACAGCTTCATCAAACGACACATCGAGACGATCAACTCGGCCAAGGGGCGGTTGGCGTCGATGCTCTGGATGAAGGTCTTGTCGATTTTCAGTGTCTTGATCGGAAAGCGCTGCAGATAGGCCAGGTTGGAGTAACCGGTGCCAAAGTCATCCAGCGCCATGCTGATGCCCGTGGCTTCGATGTCCTTGAGCAGCTGCAACAACCTCTCGTCGCGGCCCAGCAGCATCGACTCGGTCAGTTCCAGCTGCATGCGGCTGGGGTCGGTGCCGGCGCGTTCGAGCGCTTTTTTCAGGTCGGACACCAGCTCGGCCTGCAAAAGCTCGCGCGCCGACAGGTTGACCGAGATGCGAAGGTCGTGCCCCAAACGGCACCACGCCACCTGCTGGTGTGCTGCGGCGGCAAACACCAGCGCGCCCAATTGACGAATCAGGCCTGTGCTTTCGCACACCGGTATGAACACATCGGGCGGCACCAGGCCGCGCACCGGGTGACGCCAGCGGGCCAAGGCCTCGGCGCCCACGATGCAGCCGCTGGCCACGTCGATGATGGGCTGGTAGAACACTTCAAACTGCTGCTGCTCGAAGGCCAGGCGCAGGTCGGCTTCCAGCACGGTGCGGCTGCGCAGTTGGTCGGACATGGCCACGTCGTAGAAGGCCAGGTCGTTGCGGCCGCGCTCCTTGGCGGTGTACATCGCCAGGTCGGCGTTGCGCAGCAGGGTCTCGATGTCGGCACCGTCGTCGGGGTAGAGGCTGACGCCCATGCTGGAGGTCACCCGCACCAGCTGGGTCTGGCCCTGGACCAACACCGGCACCGGCTCGGCCACCGCCTGCATCAGGCGCTGACGCACACGGTCCACTTCCAGGCGGATCTCAGGCGACACCAAGAGGATGATGAATTCGTCACCGCCCAGGCGCGCCACCAGGTCGCTGCCACGAACGGCTCGGCGCAATCGGTGAGAGACCTCGATCAACAGCGCGTCGCCCGCTGCGTGGCCCAGGCTGTCGTTGATGTCCTTGAAATGATCCAGGTCGATGAACATCAGCGCAGCCTTCAGCCCCAGGGCACTGATCTGCTGCACGGCCGCGGTGAAGCGCTGCATCACGTGGTTGCGGTTGGGCAGACCCGTCAATGGGTCGTGCAAGGCCAGGAACTGGGCCTGGGCCTCGGTGCGCTTGATGGCGCTGACATCGACCTCGCTGACCAGCAGGGCGTCCTGCCCCGTGACGGCGTCTTTGCAGTGCCGGGCCGAGATCTCGTGCCAGCGGTCGCCTTGCGCCGTGCGCACCGCCAAGGTCTGGTTGGCCACACCCGCTGCAGCCAGCGCCGCGGTCAGTGAGTCCAACGCCTGGCGGTCTGCGATGCGGTCTTCCAGCCGGTCCTGCAGGTCGCGTACCGAGGCACGGGCGGCCGGGTTGCGGTACAGCGGCGCACCGTCTTCGCCGTACAGCGAAACCATGGCGGCGGTGTGCAGCAAGGCCTCGACGGAACGCAGTGACTCCGGCTCCTCGACCGCTGCGGCGCGGGCTTCGCACAACATGGCCATGCGGTCGTCGGGCAAACGATGGGCACTGAAGCGGACATTCAATGACACCGGCTTGCCGCCGGGATACAAGGTCCACTGCTCGTTGAAAGCGGCGCCATGCGATATGAAGTCGCTTTGGTACTGAGCAAGACGGCGGGCGACCGACTCCGACATGTCCTGGCCCATGTCGCGCGCGCACAGTTCGAGCACCGATGAAGCGCCCCAGATCTTCAAAGCGGCCCGGTTGGCCCAGTGCACGCGGCGCTGGTCGATGTCGAAGATCCAGACCGGATCACCGACGATGTTCAGCGCGTCATAACGTTGGCTGCGTTCGCTCAGGTCCATGACGGCTGTCACCCGCTAACGCCATCAGGCCTTCAACAAGTGGGCGATGGGCTCATAGCCCCGCGACTGCTGCACACGCTGCATCCAACGGCCCACATGCGTGAACCGCGCCAGATCGAAGCCGCCCTCGGCGGCCAAGTGGGTGTAGCCGTAGACGGCCACGTCGGCCACGCTGTAGCCGTGGTCGGTGATGAAGTTGCGTCGGCTCAGGTGGCTGTCCAGCACGCCCAAGGCGCGGTGGCCGGCGTCCAACCAGCGCGGGATGTCGGCGGCGTGGGCCTCACGCTGCTCGGGCACGATGTGGGTGAAAAAGCGCGCGGGCGAGATGTTGGGCTCCAGCGAGGTCTGCTCAAAGATCATCCACTGCACAGCCTGGGCGCGGCTGACGGCGTCGGCCGGCATCAAGGGCGTGCCTTCGGCCACCCACCAGGCGATGGCGTTGGACTCACCGATGCCACGGCCGTCTTCCAGCACCAGGTACGGCACCTGGCCGCGCGGGTTGATGGCCAGGAATTCAGGGCGGCGGCTTTCGCCTGCCAGGACATTCAGGTAATGCGTCACGCAAACCTTGCCCGTTTGGCGCAGCA